>NZ_JAGAVR010000011.1:0-67499 GCF_017941855.1 Turicibacter sp.
CGCGAGTTTAACGTTTGAGGTCATTCCTAAGATGGCGTTGAATTATTATCCAAGAAATGAAATGACAAGCCGAATTTACAAACAAACGTTAAAGTTGTTACGTGATATTTCAAAGATGGAGCATGTCAGTGAGCTTAAACAGCTAGATATTCTCTACCTTGACAATCGTTTTACAAGTATTGAAAATCCAGTTGGAGAAGTCATGTTATTAAGTTTTGATAAGGATGCGATTGCTAATAAAGATTGGAACGCGGCGTCGTGGCTTGAAATAGAAAATTATATGAGTCAATAGAACTCGTGAGCAAAAGCTTACGAGTTTTTTTTGAAACACTTTGAGCAGATATTTAGCCATCAATTATTTTTGAAAAATAAAAATGATTTTGGTATAATTTGTCGTAGGAAAGTGGGGGAGAACGATGTACCTATTAATTGGTTTAGGTTTATGTATGCTTATGTTAGTATTGACCGTTTTATTAACGTTAAATGCTGTTCATTTAGAGGAAAGATTCAATAAGTTAAGAAAACGTAGTTCAAATTAAAAAAGTCGCTCAAAGTTTGAGCGACTTTTTTTATCGTCTTGTTACGATTTAGTAAAAGATCAGGACGACTCAAGCCATCATTTAGATGAATGACGTATTAATCCAGTTACTTAGATGAACGAGGTTTGTGATTAAGAAGAAGATTAGAATTAAACTAATGGTCAAATTGATGAGGCGCAGAATCCGGCGATCATCGATTTGTTGGATACGATAGAGGAGGTATCCAAGGAGTGCAATAGGTAGAAGGATTTTAAGAAAGATAATACCGAAAGGATTTCCGAATAAAATGGCGTTGAATCCGTTCGTAGCAGGCTTAAAGTTAGCGTTAAATAAAATCATCCCAAGCATTAAATCGATAATATTTAGGATGTATATGAGCCCAAGCTTGTGAGCAATTGTTTTGAATTCATAGTTTTTTAAGTAAAGAATCATCATAACTCACTCCTTTTTTAGTTTGTGAGTTTGTTATGGATGATTTTATGAAAATTAATCAAAACGGCGTGAAAATTTTTCACGCCGTTTTAATATGAGTGGAATCACAGTAGGTGAGAAGGTCATCTCTAATCGTTCCCGCTACCGATTCACTTACCAAGACAATTAAAATATCGCCAGAATGGAGCAGCGTATTTCCCCTTGGAATAATCTCCTCATTTCCTCGCTTCACACTGACTAGCAAACAATTTTCAGGCAACGCCAAATCCTTCACACATTTGCCATCAATAAAAGAATCGAAGAAAATAGGGACTTCGAGCAAGGTTTTGGTTTCACACAGGGCATCATTTGAATCTGTTTGACTGCTTTTTAAAATACGATGCAGAAGTGTTTCATAAATAGGCTCACTTCTAAATAATTCAGCTACTGTATAAGAAATGAGTGAGATTAAAGACAGTGACAGTAAATGTGAAAATGAGCCAGTCATCTCAGTAATTAAAATAATCCCAGTCATAGGGGCTCTGACAATCGCTGTAAAATAACCGGCCATCGCGAGAATGATAAAGTTTTGAATAAACTGTTCATCGATTCTAAAATAAGCAGATAAGACATTTCCAAAAAGCGCACCAGTTAAAGCTCCGAGCACGAGTAATGGGAAGAAGATGCCTCCTGGTACTGAAGAGCCAAAGCTAATCATTGAAAAAATAAACTTACTCATCAACAAAATCAAAATAAAGGCAATTGTAAAATTTCCTTCCGTCAAACTTTCAACCAGTGAGTGCCCCCCTCCTAAAACTTCAGGCAACATAAATAGTAAAACGCCGGCCATTAAAAAGGGAATGATGGGGCGATATTGTTTTTTTAGCCACGTCATAGAGTCGTAAGTATCTAATGTTTTTTCCGTTATTTTATTATAAAAGACCCCACATAAGCCGGTTATGATTCCAAGGATAACGATAAGTCCATAAGATGTCAGTGGAATGGCTTCAAGTCGATTAAACTGAAAGACAGGTTTTAATCCAAAAAAGTGTTTAGAAATAAAGTCAGCGGTTAGTGATGCAGACATGGCGGACACTAGAATGAGTGGTGAGAAATGTTTGTGAACTTCTTCTAGTGAAAACATGACACCCGCAAGAGGGGCATTAAAAGCGGCAGCAAGTCCTGCACTAGCACCACTTGTGATCAGGTATTTTTCCTCGATATTTGGGCGTTTAAATAGGCGGCTAATCCACTGTGCAGTTGCAGCTCCGAGTTGAATAGAAGGCCCCTCCCTTCCAACAGATAACCCGGCTCCTATACAAAGGGTTCCACCGATAAATTTACGAATTAATACAGACACTGGATTCATATTCAGTTTATTAGCAAGCACCCCTTCCACTTGTGGAATTCCAGACCCGCAAATCATGGGATCTTTAATCATGAGCCGTCCCACGAAAAGGGCAGCGAGAACTAATAAAATAAACCATCCTCCAATCATCCATAATGGTTGATTTAAGGTGATGAGCTGTCTAATATGCTCAGCTTTTTCTAAGATCATTCGATAAAAAACAACCATGAATCCCGAAGCTATCCCAACTAAAATGCCTTGCATAGCTAGTTTTAATTTTAAATGGTCAAACTGCGTGATGAGCCCCCTTATCGAAATTCTATCATTCATAATAGGCCCCCTTCCTAAGATTTTCGTCTTTATTATAGTTCCTCGTGAAATGAAATTCAAGGAGTTTTACAAAAATAGGTAAATGTGATTATGAAGTTAATTTTGTATAACTGGTTTACATTCTCAAATAATAAGACTAAATGTAAAAAGTAGGTGAACTTTATGGATATCTTTCGCGTTTTTAAAGGAAAGAAAAATACAAAAGCCCCTGAGCATCAGCCAAAAAAGATTCCTTTATTTAAGCAGATAGATAAAAATACAGAAAAAATTAAACAGGATTTAGGAAATGCTAATGATTTAATTGTTCGGGAATTTGAATTAAAAGGCGTATCAGGCTTAAAAGGAATTGTTCTTGGAATTGATGGGTTAATTGATAGTAATCAAGCCGAGGATTTTATTGTTCGTGTTTTAATGATTGATTTATCTCTAGTAGGTGATAGTGGAGAAAAAGATCGACCGTTACAAACCTTTAAAACGATTTATCAATCACGTATCAGTATGATGTCGGCAAGTTGTGGCGAAGATTATACTGATCTATACGATAAATTATTGACAGGACAAATTATTGTCATCTTAGATGGGGTTGCTCAGTTTATGGCTTTTGACTGTAAAGGGTGGCAAATGCGCTCCATTACAGCACCTGAAACAGAGATTGCCACACGCGGACCAAAAGATTCTTTTGTTGAGACTATTCGCGTGAATACAGCGCTTATTCGCCGTCATATTAAGGACCCACGTCTTCGATTTGACACGTATAAAGTCGGAAGAAGTTCTCAAACAGATGTCTTTGTCGTTTATCTTGAAGGGGTAGTAAATAAAGAATTCGTTCAGATTGCAAAGCAACGAATTGAAGCGATTGATATTAGCTGTATCACGGATAGTAGCCAGTTGATGCAATTAATTGAAGATCATCATTGGACCGTTTTTCCACGTTTGATTGAAACCGAACGTCCTGATAAGGTAACGGCCGCTGTTGTACATGGTGCGATTGCCATTATGGTCGATAATACACCATTTCAAATCATTGCCCCCTCTTATTTTCCAATGATGTTTCAAACAGCCGATGATTACTATAATCGTCCGGTTATTGCAACATTTGAACGGTTACTTCGTTACTTAGCGTTTATGATTGTTATTTTGATTCCAGGTCTTTATATCGCGATTTCAACGTATCATCAAGAAATGATTCCAACCGTTTTACTGGTGACGATTATCGATCAACGGAGTGCCAATCCATTCCCTACCATTGTTGAAACGTTAATCATTATGACCTTATTTGAAATTTTACGGGAAGCTTCCGTTCGTAAACCAAAAGCCATTGGGGATTCGATGACCATTGTGGGTTCATTAATTATCGGACAAACGTTAGTTCAAGCAGGACTTGTTTCCTCGATGGTGATTATTATTGGTTCATTAACGGCTATTTCTTCTTTTATTTTATCAAATATTCGTTTAAATAATGCGGTTCGAATTTTAAGCTTTGTGTTCATGTTACTCGGTGCAGCATTTGGTTTATATGGGATTACCCTTGGATTCCTTGCTCTGATTCTGCATTTATGTAGTCTAACGACCTTTAATCAACCTTTTATGGCACCGATTGCGCCTTTTAATTTACATGATCAAGAAGATCAATTTATTCGTTTACCGCTTTCTTGGATGAAATATAGACCGAAAATTTTTAACTCTCCAGATCGTGTCCAACACAATCTAGAAAATCCAAAACGAGAAGAGGAGGTATAAGATGAAACGGTTGTTTATCTTAGTTATGATGTGTTTTTGTTTAACCGGATGCGCCCATAAAATTGAAATGAGCAATATTGGACTTGTGGCAGGGCTTGGAATTGATAAAACATCAACGGGATATTTGATGACAGCTCAAGTTGTTAATCCAACTTCGATTGCCGGTAATCATCAAAATACACTTCCAATCGTAACGATTCAAGCTGAGGGGAGTACGATATTTGAGTCGTATCGTCGATTATCAAATTTGACTTCTAAAGTGCTATATTTGCCTCATCTAAGCGTGATTGTCATTGATGAAAACATTGCCAAAGATGGCATTAATGATGTATTAGATGCTGCTCTTCGCAATGTTAAAATTCGTCCTAATATTTCCTTAGTCGTCGCAAAAGAAACCATGGCTGCAACGGTTTTATCAACGTTAGCTCCAAACGAGACGATTCCGATTAATCAGTTAAATTCTTTAACGAACATGTGTCATGTGTGTACCGGAAGACAAGTCAGTTATAACTTATATGATGCGATTAATATGGTAAATGCTAGAGGAGTAGAGCTCGTTTTAAATAGTGTTGAAATTAAAAGTAATGACCCAAGTGCTGGGGAAAATGTTGATAATATTTTAGAGGTTAATTCCCCTAGTCAATTTGAGGTTAATTATTTAGCGGCTTTTAAGCAAGATAAGTTTGTTGGCTATTTAAATAGTCATGAGGCAGAGTTCTATAATGTTTTGATGGATAATGCCGAACGTTATGTCGTGAATGCCGTTGTTGATGACTATAATATTACGTTTGAAGCACGAGGGACTAAAACGGACATTAAGCCAAATATGGATGAAAATAAGGTATCCGTTAAATGTGAAGTATCAGGTTATATTATGGAAAATCAATATCCAATTGACTTAAGTAAACCTGAGAATCTGACAACGGTTGAAACCTATATCGCACAAGCAATGAAGGAAAATTTAATTCAAGTCATTACGAAAACTCAAACTGAATTTAAGAGTGATATTATTGGAGTAGGATCAAAAATTTATATGAAAGATCCAAAAAAATGGCATGAGTTGCAAGGGTATTGGTCAGACATTTATCCGACATTGACCTTTGATGTTGAAGTAGAAGCTAATATTATATCCGTTGGAGATATTCAAAATCTACAACAAAAATAAAGGGAGGTTAGTCGTGTGAAAACATCACGGATTAGTTTAAATCAGATGTTTACCCTATTAATTCTATACTTAACCGCAAGTGCAACCCTAAGTAATGTTGGACGATTATCTGGACCAAATATTTGGATTGTGATGTTAATTGCGGCTGTTTTGGGTAGTATTTTATTTGTTATTTATCATCGAATTAGTTACTTACATGGATATCAGTCCTTAACGCTAATTCTTCAAGATGTATTTGGAAAGGTTTTAGGAAGCCTAGTTGTGCTAGTCTACTCAGGATATTTTCTTTATATGGGATATCGAATTGTGATTAGTACTGGTAATATGATTCAATTTACTGTCATGGAAGGCGCTAGCATGTTTTTAATTCTTGGATTGTTAGCGTTAGTGATTTGGTATGGAATGATGTTAGGATTTAATACGATTGGACGAGCATCTGAATTGTTATTTTATTTGGTATTAATCAGTTTCATTCCACTTGTTTTAGGGGTGTTTACATCAGGTATCTTTAATTTTGATCATTTTTTTCCGATTTTAGAACATGGGTTCAAAGAAGTAATCCCAGAAATTTATAAAACCACTGTTTTTCCTTACGGTGAATTGATTGCCTTTTTAGTCATTTTCCCTTTAGTGCCTAAAGCTCAGAGTCCAAAAATTTTAAAGGTTGGATTTGCAGCCTTAATTTGCGGAACCATTTTGCTTTTAATGGTAGATATTTTTAATATTGGAATATTAGGTGAGGATTTAGTTTATAACTTTGTTTATCCCTTCTTTAACTCGATGAAGATGGTCGGAGTCAATATCTTTTTTGAACGTCTTGATCCTCTTGCCATTATTATTTTAATGACCACTTGTTTCTTTAAGATTTGTGTTTATTTTTATGCCGGTACTAGCTTAATTAATGGAGTCTTTAAAAAAATAAATCATAAAATTATTTCTTTGCCTATTCTTGTAGTAATGTGTCTATGTGGGGCACATTTCCA
Organism: Turicibacter sp.; assembly: GCF_017941855.1. Classification (NCBI taxonomy): domain Bacteria; kingdom Bacillati; phylum Bacillota; class Erysipelotrichia; order Erysipelotrichales; family Turicibacteraceae; genus Turicibacter; species Turicibacter sp. The sequence continues at coordinate 6,517 of NZ_JAGAVR010000011.1, forward strand.
AGAAAGCCAAGTTGAAAATTTAAATCAGATTTTAAATGTAAATCCAACTTACCTCTTACCAATCTTTGAATTAGCCATTCCTGTTTTAGTTTGGATTATTAGTGAGATTAAATATCATAAGCATCCTATAGAAAAAAGTGAGACAAATTAGTCTCACTTTTTTCTATTTACGATAAATGGTTGTGGTTGATAAGCGATCGATTTCGTCCCATGATAATTGAATATAATGGGCACTTAAGCGTTCGTTTTCAGAATTAGCTTCTAATAGTTGTTGGCGTGCATCAAGTGATTCAGAATTGAAAATATCATATTCTGCTTGTTTGGATTTAATGGTATATTGATATGCTTTTTGCACATAATCATGTAGCGTTTTTACCTCAGTGTTAGGTAAGGTTAAAGTCGCCATGTTATCCATTTCATTTGTGGCTTGATCAAATAAATTTTGACGAATGCTTTGGTAACCAGAAGTATCTTCTGAGGTACTCACGGCAAATAGTTGTGAAAGATTAGAATCGAGTAGTGCAATGGTGTCTTCGAGGGCCACAATTTTTTTATACATGTAATCAACAAAGTCTTGTTGAGTGGCGAATGTTAAAGCCACTTCTTCTTGAGGAGTTGAAACTTCAGGTGTTTCGGTGGTAGTCGTCGTCTCTTTTGTTGGTGTGTCAGTGGTGGTTAGGGTGTTACTGGTTATAAAGTTCTCGACGGTTTGAGGCGTTGAGACTTTAGATAACGTTGAATCCTGTGAGCATGCACTTAAAAGTAGCGTGAGCATGGCGAAGGATAGGCAATATTTTTTCATGATTTCACCTCAGTAATCAAAATAGTCTTGCTAAATTCTATTCATGAGGTGCTAAAGATATGCGATTATTTTGAATCTGATATTTCTGTAGGAGCAAATTTTGTCCATTTTGATAGATAGCGAAAACGATTGAAAATTCCAAGTTTTTGTTCGTAGGAAACGCCACCGAAGTAATCACGTTTAAGAATGTAATTCACTTGCAGGCCAATCATAATGGTATATCCGAGAATAAAGAGCCAAAACAGTAGCATGATGATCACGGATAGGCTCCCATAAAATTTATTATAGTTTGCAATATGGTTGGCATAGAAGGTGAATCCAATTGATGACACACTCCATCCAATTGAGGTGACAAGAGCTCCCGGAATGATTTCACCCACTCTCATTTTGATACTTGGTGCTAAATAGAATAGCGATAAAAAGAAGCTAAAATAACCTAAGAAGCTAATCAGTGATTTAATGATATTAAAAATCAGCAGTAAATGAGATTGGATATGGATATTTAAAAGTTTAAAAATTAAAATGATAAGGCCTTGACCAAATAAAGCGAATACTGTGACTAAGGCAAGTGATAAAATCATGAAAATAACAATAAGGAAAGAAAAAATACGTTCTAAATAGGCAAATTTCATATAAGGAACTTGATAAGTGGTATTGGCAGCGGCGGCAATTCCGTAGAATCCTTTAGAGATTAACCACATAAACGAAATACCCGTTGTAATAAGAAAAAAGATATTTCCAGAAGGGGTCGACGTTGTTGAAAAAAGATTCATTAAAAGTAGTTTTAACTCATTGGGTGCATAAGCCATGATTAAATACTCGACTAAATCTGTATTCAAAGATAAATAGGTTCCAAGTTGAACAATTACAACAAGAAGAGGAACAATGGCCATCACGAGGTTAAAAGCAATTTGCTCGGGTAATCCTTTGATTTCCCGTTTTTTGAGTTGTTCACTTAGCTTTTTAAGAAATTCGAGAGAAAAGATATGCTCCATCGGGTGTGCCTCCTGTTTATAATTTCTGATTAAAAAACTATTAGATTTTAACATTTAATTCCATTATAGTAAATGAATCATCATAAATGAATCAAATTTATCGCTAAAATTTATCAGTTGTTTATGTATATATTGTGCAGAAATTCGACAAATTATTATAGAATTCTTTTTGATAATGAGAGGTGATAAAAATGAAAAGAAAGTTCAACTTTGGAACAATAATGTTAACATTATTACTTTGTTTAGGGTCATTTTTTACGGCTTCAGCAAAGAATATTGGTTGGGGAATTCCTAAAGGTGAAAATCATCAACAACCTTGGCCAGGCCAAGAATATGATGATATCGTTCGAAATAATGATGCATTTTATATTGCACCAGCTGATCAGATGGATTTATATTTAACATTTGATTGTGGTTACGAGAATGGAAATACCCCATTAATCTTGGATGTATTAAAAAAATATGATGTTCCAGCCATTTTCTTTGTTACAGGTCATTTTATGGAACAAAATCCTGAATTAGTACAACGAATGGTGGATGACGGTCATATTATCGGGAACCATACGTATCATCATCCCGATTTAACAAAAGTCAGCAAGGAAAAATTTAACGAAGAATTAACATTAATTGAAAATAAATATACAGAAATTACAGGAAAAGAAATGGTGCGCTTTTTAAGACCACCCGAAGGGCATTTTAATCAACAAGTTCTAGATTGGTCAAAAGAGCGTGGATACTATAATCTATTCTGGTCTTTAGCCTATATGGATTGGCACGTCGATCAACAACGTGGTTGGCAGTATGCCTATGATCAGATTTTGGCTCGCATTCATCCCGGTGCGATTATTTTAATGCACAGTATTTCAAAGGACAACGCAGAATGCCTTGATCGCCTAATTCCAAAACTCCGAGAAGAAGGATATGAGTTTAGATCTGTGCAATATTTATTGACACGTGATATGCCTGAACCTATTGAATAAAAACCCGAAAAAACACAAAAAAGACATACTCTTTTCATTATTCGTACATAAATATATGTCATAATATAAACGGATGAAAATGATAAAAAATTTTCTCCCCCTTTGATTTTCTTATTCATTATGTTTTCTCACTCCCTAAACGGTCTGTGTTCCCCCACAGGCCGTTTATTTGTTAGCCCAACTATTTTCGTTTTACGAAAATTAGTTGGACTATACTCCGCCTTTGGCGGAGTTATCCATGCAAGTGCTGAGATAGACGTGAGTCTATCTCTTTTTTTATAGAAGGTGTAGATTTTAGCAGAATGATGGATTAGCGCTACTATGTTAGCTGTTCTTCCTAAACGAAGTGAAGGATAGAACAACTATACACCTGTGGTGTACTCGGCATCAGGCCGAGTTATCCTAACAAGGGGGACCCCATCCACGAAGTGGTTTTCTCCACTAATGGGGTGGCAAATACGCTAGGTGTGAGCCCATTCCCTAGTAGCAGAGGATAAGATTGCTAGTCCCAATCGCTAGGTAACCCATTGCCTAGTAGCGGAGGATAAGATGCTAGGTGACCCATCTCATTTTTATAAAAGAATTTTATTATTTAACATAAAAAGGTCCCGCTTCTATTGGGACCTTTTTATGTTAAAACATATCGGTGTGAGCCCCGACTTCGACGGCAAGTTCAAGAGCAGAAATGAGTTTTTCAGCTTCGGTATGACCGGGTGCGATTTCGAGTAATTCTTCGACTAGATTGTATTGACTTTCGGTAAGTTGGAAAGTTTTTGTTTTTTCCATGAAGAGTCTCTCCTTTTATTCGAAATACTATTAGTATAGGTAATTTGTTTCCTATTATACTTTATTAGTTATTTTAAAATTTATGACGATTTTCGTTGAATTTTAAAGTTTATCATTGTGATGATAAAGCCCTCAGTTTCCTCTTCAGATTTTGCAACATCTGAAACATTAAATCCTATAAAAGGAAGAAAATAAAATTTTAAAAAAGTTTGTTTATTTTGTTTAAGATTTGAAAAGTGTTCCCATAATGTACTTGTATGAGACGTAACTCTCCCCCTATGTTATGTTTAGTACAAGATGATAAATCTTTTCTCCAATTCTCAACCTCTCTTAGAAATATAATAAAAAGGAGTCATTGAATCAGTTTCCCCCCTGTTCATTGACTCCTTTTAAATTTATGTCATATTCTCCCGTTTTGATTTCTTATTCATTTGGCATTAAGTGTAGGTTTTCAACTTTCTTAACGTTTTGACGTCGAGCATAGAAAATTACCAAAGCAAATCCTAAAGCCATGACGATGTAAGACGTCATTAAAGTCCCTGTCACCCCAAACGCCATATAGCCTAAGGCAGCGATACCTGCTGATAATAGAGCGTAAGGGAGTTGGGAGTTGAAGTGAGCTCCGAGGTCACAACCTGACCCAGTGGCTGATAGAAGGGTTGTATCTGAAATCGGTGACGCGTGATCTCCAAAAATTGCACCCGATAAGACAGCAGCCATAACCGGTATCATCAGATTTAAGTCGATGGCTGCGGCAACACTTCCCGCAATTGGAAGTAAGATTCCGAATGATCCCCAAGATGTTCCGGTTGAGAAAGCCATAAAACTTGCGACTATAAACATGACAACTGGAATAAAGTTTGGATTAATATTGGTGCTTGTAATCACTGAAGCTAAATAGCCTCCAGCATCTAAGGCTCCAACTAGTTCACAAATCGCCCAAGCTAATAATAAAATTCCAATCGCTCCAAACATAGAGCGAGCTCCTATCATAAAAGCTTTTAAAAAATCAGGTAGTGTGACTTCTTTGTTTAAAACATGACGATAAGCCAGTCCCATTGAAACGATTAATCCAGCCATTCCTCCATAACGAAGTGCTTTAGAGAGAGCGATGTTGTCAAGGACGGTGAAGAAGAAGTTAAACTCAGGATCAGTGACTGATTGTGCCCCTTGAATTCCGGTGATAGCCATTGTTCCAACCGTGACAATAATTAAGGTTAGAATAGGAAGAATTAAGTCCCAAATCGTTCCTTTTGAAGATTCAACATCTTTTTCATGAGGATTCGATAGTTCGCTGCCTACAATTGAGCTGTCGCTTCCTTGTAACGTGTCGGCTTCGTATTTTTTCATTAATCCAAGATTTAAGTTAAAGCGAATGACAACGAAGACCATGATGAGGGTTGTGATGACATAAAAATGATAAGGAATGGTCATTAAGAAGGCTGAGAAGGCACTGTAAGAAATGCCTGCTCCTGCTAAGATGACAGCCATAGAACCCATGATTCCAGTTGCCCAACTTGAAATGGGGGAAATGACACAAATAGGTGCTGACGTTGAATCAACGATATAAGCGAGACGAGCTCGCGATACTTTTTGTGCTTCGGCTAATGGTTTTGAGACATTTCCAACGACTAAAGCGTTGAAGTAGTCATCAACAAAAATCAGAATTCCTAAAATAGCAGCGGTATATTGTACCCCTTCGCGTGTTTGAACGCGACGAATAATGGCTTTTGTAAAAGCAGTGGCCCCTCCTGATAAGACGATATAGCCTGTAATAATACCTAGGGCGATTAAAAAGAAGATGATGGACATATTCCACTCATTTAAGAATCCGTAAAGTCCATCCTCTTCAATGACTAGAGAACTAAAAGTGATGAGTAGGGTTGAGATGGTATCTCCGATGCTAAATGCTGATAAAATTAAAGCAGCACAGATGACACCGACTCCTAGTGATAAGATAACGCGACGTGTGATGATAACCAAAAGAATTGTGAGGATTGCCGGAATTAAGGCATAGATGGTTCCAACCATTTTCATTCTCTCCTTTTATATTGAACTTTGATTGAATCATCTCGTCCGGCTCTGAAAGTTATAAAAAAAAGAGCAATGCAGAGTTAAACTCATACATTGCTCAATAATGGGGTAGCTAAAAAAAGATCCCTTAGTGATACACGTATTATTTAACTCTCCGATCATTAGTTCTCCACTACCATAGGCAGTGACAGTGTTAGACTTCTTCAATCTAACCCCAGCAAAAAATAGCGGACACTATTTTCACTTCGGCATGGATACCTTTTAGAATTTGTCTTAGACGTCACTCTCGAAATTCCTACTCTTTAGCCATGCACCTCTAACTCATCAAAGAGAACAGAGACGTATTCAATTATCCCTATTGTAGCATCTTTTATTGTAGAGTCAATATGAATTGTTATAAATAAGTAAAAATGGTATAAAATTACGTATCATTGCAACATAATAAATGAAAGATCATCATCTCAGTGTATTTATTGCGAATAAGAGAGGATTTTGTCAACTATCTGCGAATAAGATATGTAAAATAATCACGAATGTGGTAAGATAAAGGGTAGCTTAAAAGCATTGGAGGTTTTTTTTATGAATATGTCACCTTTAAAGGTTGGTCAAGAATTTTTAGTGACGATTAAACGCATCGGGATTAACGGTGAGGGAATCGGTTATTATAAAAAACAAGCGGTGTTCATCCCAGGAACATTAGTTGGGGAAGAAGTTGTGGCAACTTGTACACGTGTAGCAGGTGGTTATGCAGAAGCAGAATTAGTACGCGTTAAGAAAAAATCAAGACATCGTTGTCAACCAGCTTGTGAGGTTTATGGACAATGTGGTGGATGTCAATTACAACATATGACCTACCCGGAACAATTGCGTATTAAACGCGATGCCATTTGGCAAGCGGTTGAACGTTACACCAATTTAGATCCTGAAGAATTAGATATCCGTCCAACGATGGGAATGGATAATCCATATAATTATCGTAACCGTGCTCAAATGCCAGTTGGGTATGATGAAGATGGTGTGATGGTCGGATTCTATAGCATGAACTCACGAGAGTTAGTAAATGTCACAGATTGTGAGGTTCAATACGAAGAAATCAACAAAGTCGTGAATCACGCGGTTGATTTATTAGATGATTATAAAGTTTTTGCGTATGCACCCAAAACGAAAAAAGGAACAGCTCGTCACATTGTCGTTCGTCGTGGATATCGAACAGGTGAGATTCAAGTGACGTTTGTATTAGCGAATAAAGACTTCAAGAAGATGTATTCTTTAGCGCTTGATTTAATGAAGTATTGTCCTGAAGTGAAGTCAGTTTATGTCAACTATAATTCTGATGACACGCATGAAATCTTTGGACCAGATATGATTAAAGTAGCGGGAGAAGATTTCATTACAGATCGTTTAGGTAAATTTAAATTTAATTTATCACCACGCGCTTTCTATCAATTAAATCCAGAACAAACAGTGAAGTTATATAATCAAGTGAAGTATGCTGCTTCTTTAACAGGAACTGAAAAAGTGGTAGATGCTTACTGTGGAGTTGGAACGATTGGTCAATGGGTGGCTGATCAGGCAAGTGAAGTACGTGGGGTGGATATTACTCGTGCGGCTATCATTGATGCGAAAGCAAATGCAAAATTAAATAACATTGATAATACGTATTATGCGGTTGGTAAAGCAGAGTCAATCGTGCCAAAATGGGCAAATGAAGGGTTCAAACCAGATGTGGTTATCGTCGATCCACCTCGTACGGGAATGGGGCCTGAGTTAATTGAGATGTTAAAACGTGTCCAACCAAAACGTATTGTCTACGTATCATGTAATCCATCAACGTTAGCTAAAAACTTAAAAGAGTTAACAAAAAAATACCGAGTAGATTATATTCAACCGATTGATATGTTCCCTCAAACATCTCATGTTGAAGCGGTTGTTCGTTTAACTCGTATGGATAAATCAGAAAAAGTAAAAAAAGATTCACGTCGTTAATTTAGGAGACTGAATCGACATCATAAATTTTATCTTAAGCGTCATAAAAGATAATTTTATAAGGTTAAAGGCATAGACCTTGCGACTAGAATTAAAGTCAAGAAGATTACTTAAATTGTAATGTTCTTGACTTTTTTTGTTGTTAGATGATTTAGATGAGTGAAATTTAAATGCATAAAATGACAGGTTTAGAAGAGATGAATCATGAATTAGAATATTAAGAGGATGAGAAGTTTATTTTCTATCATTAAAACCAAGAAAAATGATGTTTTTTGTTGTAAAATAGAGTTAGGTTATATCTATCATTTAAAATAAGTTTTTCATACTTGGAAAATTTTTAGCGATACTCGTGGAGTTGAGAATAGATACTTATAGGATGTCTTAGTCTCAAAAAGACTTAAATTCTCAGGATGATTTAGATTGGATGGAGTTGAAGCAATTGTTTTTAGAAGTATCAGAAAAAATCAAATGGTGTCGACGTCAATATCATATTAAGCAAGAGGCTTTTCAGGCGTATGGTATTTCTCGTAGTTATATTAGTATGGCAGAAAATGGACGCCGCATTATTCCTAATGAAACAGTTGAGTTGATTTATAGCATTCTTTTGGAGTTATCAGATGGGGCTTTACAAGAAGAGTTTACACTAGAATCATTTAAAAAATCGGCCGTTGAACAGGCAAAGGATTGGGTGTCTGAGCGCTGTCGATTGGAAACCTTATCAACTGAATATGAAAAATTTAAAAAAGTCGTGGCACAGTATGAACTATATGAAGAAGGCCTAAAGTTAGAAGAATTAATTGCCGTTGATTATCAACAAAAAAGTCAATGGATTGAATCGAATCAACACTTTTCGTTGGCGATTTCCTACGCTTCTTTAAGTCATCAAAATCCAACGTTATTGTACCGTGGGATTGGTTTAAATATGGAGAAAATGGGAATGTATGAAGAGAGCATTTCTTATTTGAAGATGAGCCTTCATTCACTAAGCCCAGATATGACGGAGTATCGTTATAAAATTCTTTATAATTTAGCCAAAGGATATTTTCAGGTCGACCAACTTGATTTAGCGTTAAATCATATTGACTTAGCACTAAGAGAGGGAGAGACGCCCCAACCTCTAACTCGGGCAGCTCACATTATTCTTAAAGGGATTGTTTTGCGCAAATGTGGTCGAATTCAAGAGGCCATAGACGTGCAAGTTGCTTTTATTGAAAATCCATGCTATCCGCCATTTGTCACCGAAGTTTATCAAAATTTAAGTTATTTATACAAATCTCAAGGGAGATTTGAAGAGGCATTGGAGGTTTTAAATCATTTAGTTCAGGTTGTGACCGATGAAGTAAAAAAGCATTTAGCACTTGGATTAATGGGGACTATTTATTACGAGTTAGGTGATTATGAACTGGCAGAGGATTACTTAAATCAATCAAAAGAAAAAATTTTAAAATATGGGATATTCGAACAAGCGAAAGCTGTCACGAGTTCTTTAATTGATATGTACATTTTAAAAGGAGTTGAATCACAGATGATTAACTTCTTTGATGAAATAAATGAGTATGTTGGTCAGAAGTATTTATCACCCGCTATTTTTCATCATGTCAAATCTTATTTGTTTGATCAATTTTATCATAATAAAATTGATGAAAGACAGTTCAAATTATGGATGTTTCATGTCGAATGTTTAGGAAGGGATTAAAATGAAGAGAAAATGATTAAGGTTATTCGTGATGATGGGGGTCTTCATCCATAGTAATTTATTCAATTTTGAAGTTTTAGCTTATGATCACACTACAGAACATGGTTGGGAAACGACCCCAGATATTCGTGTTTAAGTCGAATGATCATCACTTTAATTAAACTCGCTTCAATAATTGGAGCGAGTTTTTGTATGAAATCCCTTCAATAGGTTCTCGTCTATTAACTATTGCATATAGTAAGATAGGTAGAAATGAGTCAGATAAAATTGATCCTGAATTGGATAAAGGGTGATGAACATGTTGTGTATTTTTTGCGAATCTAAGTTTGAAGCGCAACAATTATTAGCTAAATTGAATGATTATAAAATCGTCACAGATTATCTCTTCAACATTTATGAAATAAAATTGAATGGGAAAGATATCATTTTGGTTCAAGCAGGAGAGGGAAAAGTTAATTTTGCTTATGCAATGGGTGTGATTACAGAGAAGTATCCGATTACCGCGGTTATTGGATTTGGAAATTGCGGATATATCGGAAAGCAAAAAAAAGATCTTGGAGATATTGCCATTTCAGATATGGTTTTCCAATATGATGTCGATTTTCAAGCCAATCATTATCGATTATTTGAAATTCCTGGAACGAATCAAGTTGTTTTCCCAAGTGACTTACATTTAAAGCAATTTGCTTTAATGGCTTGTAAGTATTTAGATTATAAGGGCCAGGTTGGACTTTTTGGAACAGCAGATCGTTTTATTAATAGTAGCATTATTTCCGAACATTTAAATCAAAGTTATCGCATTGAGTTTATAGATGTTGAGGCAGCTGTTTTAGGTCAAGTCGCTTATCGTCATCATCTCCCATTTATTTGTGTTAAAGCAATCTCTCATTATGGAGATGATGACGCTTTTCAAACCTTTAAACAGGCGTTTCAAGCTGCTAATGAACGATCAAGTGATGTTGTTTATACGATGCTTGAAGCCATGACGCGAAAAGGTGTTTATTGTTAGGAATATAAAATAATTGAAAAAGACAACCTATAGTTGTCTTTTTTTGATGAATTTTATTTAATTTATGATATAACTGAGATAAGTTAATTTTTTTTAAGGTGGGATGAAGTAGATGAAAAATAGAATTTTAGTCGCTGATGATAATCAAGATATTCGTCAAATTCTTCAAATCTTATTAACAGGTGATGGGTACGAGGTTGTGACGGCTTGTAATGGTGAGGAAGCCATTGAATTAATGGATGAGAGTATTGGACTTGTGATTTTAGATGTCGAGATGCCAAAGAAGTCTGGGATTGTTGTCTGCTCTGAAATACGTCAGAAGTCTTTTGTTCCGATTTTATTTTTAACGGCCTATGGCCAAGAATCGGATAAAACGATGGGATTTTCAGCGGGTGGCGATGATTATATCACGAAACCTTTTTCAAATAGTGATTTATTGATCCGTGTTAAAGCATTATTAAGACGAGCGTATCAGTATCATTCAACGACTCAGGTAAAGGTAGAACCGACGATTACGATTGGTGATTTAGTGGTGGATTTGAATTCGACGCGTGTGATTTTAGAGGGAAAAGAGGTTTCCTTGACCACGACAGAATATGAGATTTTACGACTATTGATTACTCATCGTAAAAAAATATTTTCGATGGAACAAATTTATCAAAGTATTTGGAATGATTCAGGGCAAGTGATTGGCGACAATGCCGTCATGGTTCACGTGCGAAATTTGAGAAAGAAAATTGAGAAGGATTCAAAAAATCCAGTCTATATTAAGACGGCTTGGGGAAAAGGGTATTATGTGGATTAATCGATTTCTTGAAAAGGTAGGGTTACCAAAGTGGAGCTTAGTGATTACAGGATATGTGGTCATTTCATTATTACTATCTTTTATAAGTTATGTTATTTTAGAGGAATCACTTTATTCGTTAACGAGTAAAGTTGCGAATCAGTCTCCCAGTTATGCAGACGAAATGGATCGAATCAATCGAGATATTCAGGCGTACATTACGAATCATCAATTATCTTTAGAAAATGCTAAGCAACTAGAAGAATGGCATCGAGCACATGATGATTTGCTAATTTTGATTTACCAAGGAGATGAACTTTATTATGATTCAAGCTTAATCTCTTATGGGTATCAAGAATCTGATATCATGTACATTCCAAAAACTTATGCACTCCAATTTAGTGACGGGACGGCTTGGATAGATATTTATCCGTTTTTTAATCTTAATTTTTATTTGTGGGGACGAGTATTGTGTGTCATAGCTTCGATGGTGATTTTTATGATTACCTTTATGACCTTGTTGCATCGACAGATTACTTATATCTTAGAAATTAGCCATGCCGTTGAACGAATGAAAAATGGTCAGTTATCGACTCAAATTGAAGTGAGAGGTCAGCATGAAATCTCTCAGTTAGCAGCAGACATTAATGACATGGCTAAAACTTTAGAACAACAAATAGAACTTGAGAAAGAATTAAAACAGCAAAACATTCAAATGATTAGATCACTATCTCATGACTTAAGAACCCCCTTAACCGCTGTTATCTCTTATTTAGATATCATCAAGCAGGAAAAAGATAAGGGAGAACAGACGAAATATCTAGAGATTGTGTCTAGCAAGGCATTTCAGATCAAATATTTAATTGATCAGTTGTTTCGTCAGTGTGTTGTAGAAGAAAAAAAAGCGCCAGTTATGACGCTAAATGCAGATGAGATGATTGAACAGTGTTTACATGAAGTCGTTTCTTCACTGGAAAGTGAAGGGTTTGAGGCTTTGGTAGAGGTTGAAATCGAGAATTCATTTAGTTTACAGATGGAACGTCATGATTTTTACCGTTTAATTGATAATATTTGTTCAAATTTATTAAAATATGCGGATGCTTCACATCCGATTAAGTTTAGAATTTGCGAATTAGAAGATGTTTTAGTTATCAAGGTTTGTAATAAAGTTTTACTTCAAATTAGTGATGAGATTGAAAGTCATGGGGTAGGACTGCAAAGTTGTCGTATGCTGATTGAGAGTGTTGGAGGAAAACTAGAAGTTTATCAAGAAGCAGATCAGTTTATTTTTGAGTGTGAGTTACCAATCCTACAGAATTGTTAAGATTTTTCAACATAAATTTTAAAGATTTGGATGCTATAATACAGATGTTAGAAAAAGGAGGGAATGAAATGGCACTTGGTTATTTGTTTTTGTTATTTGTTATTTTATTTATTTTAGCATTTTTAATCGTTGTTCTTTTGATAAGCGTTAAAAAGTCTAAACTAACACATGCTATGATTTGGATTTCAGCTGTTTATAGTTTTTGGTTAGCCTGGATAAATGTCACTTCATTGCCGACGAATTTTTATTTAGAACAAGGAATTGGAATTTTGATTGGTACAAGTGCATTAGTTGGACTTATTTTATATTATCGACATCGTACGGGATGGGCAAAAGGATTTGTTATTTTTTCCATTGTTGCAAACATTGTTCAATTATTTTTATTCTAATTTAAAAAGCAAACGCTCGATGTTTGCTTTTTTTATTTTCTATCAGTTTATTAACTCAATTAAGGGGCATATAAGAAAACAGACATGATGATCAGATAGGAAGTAAAAAAAATCCTTTTTTATTAAATCAGTTGTCTTATTTTAGGGAATTGCTGAATATAATGAATTAAATATAGTTTTCCTGGGAAATTTTAAAAGCTAGGGTAGCCCTAGCTTTAGAAGATATTAGGATGGAGACAACGTGTGATTATTTTAATTCAAATGACTGACAGTCAGTACATTCACATTGGACTGGGTTCTTTTCATGTGTTCCCACTGTGATTTGATTTAATTGACAGAAATGTTTTTGATTGTTATTAAATTTACAACTACTTACTGTACATTTGACACCTGGATTTTTATCATGCATTGTGATCATCCTCCAATAAATTTGTTGTTAAACAACAATTATAGTATGAGAATTTAGGAGTAAAGTTATGAATGTTAAATGTTTACAAATCAAATAATTTGAAAAACAAAATAATTTTGATATAATAAATAAAAAGCAATGACTGAATTCCAAAAAGAGGTGATTTAGAATGAAAAAAAAGAAAAAGGTCATTATCGGTTCAACGGTTGGTGCAGGATCTATTTTTGCGTTAGCAACTTGGATTATTGGGAATATGGTTTATGATGGAACAGTTGGAAAGAATCCGTCAGTTAGTGCAGAAGATATGACTGTTTTTTACACAGAGCGTGAAGATAAAGTGTTAGACACATTAGATAAATATGAACATGCTACAACCTTTGTACAGAGTCCTATAAATGGCTATGAGGTTGAAGTTTTAGATATTAAGGCGAATACGCCAACAAATGATGTGATGGTAATTGTTCACGGAATCGGAAGCAATTATCATGAGGTCTTAAATTCAGCATTTAATTATTTAGAAAATGGTTATAATGTGGTTGTTTACCATCAACGTCATACCGGATTAACAGGTGGTGAAAATTATACGTTTGGATTATATGAGCGATTTGATTTAGATGCTGTTGCAGGATTTGCTCGTGAGTTATATCCAAATGGAATTTTAGGAATTCACGGATTTTCGATGGGAGCTGCCACAGCAACGATGCATACTGAGTTAAATGAAGAAAGTAAATATGCTGATTTTTATGTGTTAGACGCGCCATATCATACGATGGAGAGTGCCGTTGAACTTGGAATTATCGCTGAAAATATTCCATTTTTACCGGTGAGTTATGCTAAATGGGCTGGGAATGTCGTGTTAAAACTTAAAGAAAATCTAGTTTATGATGATATTCAACCTGTTAAAGCTGTTTCGAATATTACGGTTCCCGTGTTATTAATTCATGGAACAGAAGATAAGGTTACCCCACCAGAGAGTAGCCAGTATATTTATGATGCGATTCCACATGAACAAAAAGAACTTTGGTACATAGAGGGACTCGGTCATTGTGAAGCGGATGACTTAATGGAGAAGGAGTATTTTAGTGGAATTTATCAATTTATCGAGAAATATGTTAGATAAGTTGAATGACAATATGAAGACCAGGGATCATCTCATTTCGTTTAGGCGAATTGGGATGATTTTTTTATATGACAAAAATGAAAGATTTCTGTCATCTAGTTCGATGTTATAAGATTAGGGCAGGAGATATAATGTATCTGTCAGTGAGTTTTAACAAAACTTTTTGAGGAGATGATGGAGATGAAATTTGTAATCGAAATCTTAAACGTAATTGGTTTAGTCTTAATAGTAGGGATTAAAGAAGAGCATGTGAATGAGTGGTGCAAGTAGCATTTTAAATACATCAGTTTAATTAAAGGAAGATGGGAGAGATAATCATGCTAAGAGCAGTAATGGAAATTTTAAAAGTCATCGTATTAGTCTTAGTAATCGGGGTAAAAGAAGAGACTGTTAATGAGTTATATGTAGCAGAGTAAACTTGAGTTCAGATAGATGAACTCTTTTTTTTGTGACAAAATTGTAAGGATAATTATACCAGACGCTAGGGTATAATAAGAGTAGTTGGATTTAGAAGTGGAGGTATCATTTTGCAAAAAATTATGATTATTGAAGATGCAGAAGTGATTCGTGAAGAGCTTCAAATTTTTTTAAGCCGTTATGGTTATGAGGTTGAAGCACCAACGGATTTTTCAAATATTGTAGAACAGGTAGAAACGATCAAGCCACAATTAATTTTATTAGATATTAATTTACCTGTTTTTGATGGATATTATATTTGTAAAGAAGTGCGAAAATCATCTGATGTTCCAATTATTGTCGTAACGAGTCGAGATAGTGAGCTAGATGAGTTAATGAGTATGAATTTAGGCGCTGATGATTTTATTACCAAACCGTATAATACGCAAATTTTATTAGCGCGCATCTCATCCATTTTAAAACGAACGTATGGTTCTTTGTCGGCAAGTGAGACGCTTTGTTATAAAGGTCTGACGCTGAATTTGTCGAATGGAAGTATCACTTATGAACAAAAGACGATGGAGCTTACAAAGAATGAACTGAAAATTTTAGGATGTCTCATTAAAAATCAGGGCCAAATTGTCTCGAGGGATGTTTTGATGGAGCATTTATGGAAATCAGATTTATTTGTTGACGATAATACGTTGTCGGTGAATGTGACACGTCTTCGAAAAAAACTAGAGGAAATTGGTCTTAAGGATGCGATTGAAACGCGTCGTGGGCTAGGGTACATCATGCCATGAGATTCGTTGATTATGTAAAGAATCATGTTACCTTTTTAGTCATTCAAATGTTAGTTTTTTTAGTTATTTTAATGTTTATGCTTATTGCTAAAGTGAGCGGAGTCGTTATTTTTTTAGTTGGATGTTTATGGTTTATTCCAGTTATCTCTTATATGCTGATTGAATACTTTAAGTGGCGACGTTACTTTAATCAATTGGAGTCGGTCTTAGAAGAACTTGAGGAGAAATATTTAGTGGCAGAGGTGGTTGAAGAGCCAGAATTTTTAGAAGGCCAACTTTTTCACAGTTTATTGTATGATATTACGAAATCGATGCATGAAAATGTCAATAAATACGAAGAACTTGAAACGGAATATCGGGAATATATTGAGACATGGGTTCATGAAATTAAAACGCCGATTGCTTCTTTGAAATTGATTCTTGAAAATAATGAAAGTGACGTGGCACGTCGTGTTGAGGATGAAGTGAAAAAGGTGGAAGCTTTTATTGAACAGGCACTCTATTATGCGAGAAGCAATGATGTCAGTAAAGATTATGTGATTAAAGAGTTTGAGTTGAAATCTGTTGTGATGAAGGTGATTCGTCAAAATTCACGAGACTTTATTTTAAAGAAAGTTTCCGTCGATTTAGGTGAAATTGAGGGTTGCTTATTGAGTGATCTAAAGTGGGTTGAATTTATTATTAATCAATTAGTGGTGAATGCCATTAAGTATTCAAAACCTGAGAATGCTGTGGTTAAGATTTCATCAAACGTGCATAATCAGCAAATTATTTTAAGGATTGAGGATAATGGGGTAGGCATTAGTGAGAAAGATTTAGGACGTGTTTTTGATAAAGGATTTACAGGTGAAAATGGTCGTATTTTTGGTAAGTCGACGGGAATGGGACTTTATTTGTGCCAAAAACTGTGTCATAAGTTAAGTATTGGGATTCATCTCGATTCGGAAGTGAACAAAGGAACGACTGTTAAATTGATTTTTCCACAAGGAAATTTATTAATTTTTAAATAATTTCCTCTAAAAATTGCCATACTGTAACTATTAAAGTTGCATTTTAGGTTGTTTTTTAAGGAGGAAGTGCATCGATGAAGTGGTTGAGGCTAGTTTTATTTCTATCGGTAGGAGTTTTGATATTATCAGGGTGTGCGAATGAAGTCCCCTCAGAAGAAGTTAAAACGCTGGTTAATCAATTAGTAGAGGATTATCAATTATATTTTCATCAAAGCATTGATTTAAATGATTATTCTGTAGGTGTTTATGAATCAACTGATTTAGCTGAAGAAGACACACAGGTCAATTATAAGGGTGACCGTGTTGGGTTAGTGCTAGATCGTGAACCAAAAGAAAATGATGTGAATCGCATTGTCGGTGAATATATTGAGGGACAATTGATTGGAATTCGTTTTGATATTAATACAAAAGATAGTGAGTATCACGAACAAAGCTTAGAACAATTAGCCGTGAGCTTTTTAAGTGAGCATCAGTTAGCAGATACCGTATCGTTGCTCGATTCATCAAAAGATGGAAATGACGTCATTTACCGATTTGAAGATTTAAATCAACGCATCATTAAAGTTTATGTGAATGAAGATATTCGTCAAGTTGTTGGATTTTTATTAAATGATGGGGCTGATTTATAAAAAAAATCCTGAGTGCATGTGCATTCAGGATTTTTTGACTAGGACTTGAAGTTGGGTGATGGATTTTTCAATCCCATTTTGATCAATACGAGGCATAATCACAAATTCATAAACATCGCTAAGTGGGGTTAGTCGTTGTTTAGAGATAAACTCTTCTAGTTGACTATAATAGATTTTATTGTTTCCATAATGATCGTCATAAAATAATGTCGCATAGGTTCCCGCTTCTAATGTTGTGTTTGAAGAGGTAGAATCTAATAGTTTAATGAGCATTTGATCGTACTGAACACGATTTTCTGATTTTAAAATCTCATAGTTGGCTTCCAGTACGAGTTCAGAGTTATGACGACCATATTTAGTTTCCATATCAAGTACGACATTTCGGATGTTGATTTCAACTTCAATTTCATTTTTTGAAACGTAGTTGTAGCGAATAAAGTGACGACTGTCTTCGCTTTTTAAAAAGGGTTTATTTAGGCCAAAGGTTTCAACTTCAGATAACCTTGCCTGTAGATTGTTGATGTGTTGTTCAATTTCTTGAAGTTCAATTATTTTTTGTTTGATTTGAAGTTTTTGCTTATTTAAAACGTCTGTTAAAGCGAATAAGTCGAGGTCTTTTTTTATTAATACTTTAATTTCATCTAGTGTCATGCCAAGTGCTTTTCCATGTTTGATGAAGTCAATTTTAACGAATTGCTGAATCGAGTAGTAGCGATATCCCGTTTTAGGGTTAGTATAAGCAGGACTTAGAAGTCCAATTTTATCGTAATGTCTTAATGTTTGGATGGAAAGGTTGTACATGTTCGCAATTTCACCAATTGTAAAATAGGTAGACATGTCTCTTCAACTCCTTAGGCATAAGTTTCGATAGCGTTAGTTGTTAGTTGAGTCATATTGGTTCTGAAATAGAAGGTCAGCATCGTGAAAAGTTCTGAGACGAGTAGACTTGCCCAAATACCATGAATGCCAAAAAGGAATGACAGGATGAGTAGGACAACGGGTAAAAAGATGATACAGCGACAAGCACAAATCCAGTTTGAGTATTTTGGTTGTTCAATCGCTTGATAATAGATGGTAGTCGCTAAATTGATGCCAATTACGGTGAAGGCAAGGTTGACGATATTAAGCCCGATATAGGTCATATTAATAATTTGTGCATCTTGGGTGAAAATACTGATCATTTGACGTCCTAAGAAGAAACAGAGCCCAATAAAGATGAGATTAATGATACAAGATGTGATAATGGTTAATCGATAGTATTTTAACATGGTGTGAGGTTCTTTGGCTCCAAAATGGTAGCTTAAAAGAGGTTGTGCTCCGAATGCTAAACCAAGTAATAGCATGTAGATTGGAGTGGTCAGGTAGTTGGTGATGCTGTATGAGGTGATGGCTTGTTCACCAACGGTTTGGATTAGGGCGATGTTTGTCAGAAAGATAATAATGGAAAAGGCGGCTTCAGCAAAGAAGGATGGGAATCCAATACTTGAAAATTCTTTGATGACGGTAAAGTCTAATTTGACGTTTCCAAAGCTTAGCGATCCACGTTTTTTGATGAAGTGTGGAAGTAGAATTGCTACGGTTACGATTTGTCCAAGCCCTGTTGCGATGGCAGCACCACGTAATCCCATTTGAAGCGGGAAAATGAAGAGATAATCAAGGGTGATGTTAGTGATGGCTCCAAGGATGGTTGCTATCATCGCTAGTTTTGGACGACTGTCATTTCGGATAAAACTATTTAAGGCAATTCCAATGATGTTTGGAATGCAAAATAGTGAATAGAATCTGAGGTATGTTTTAGCATCGCTCATTAAATCAGGGGTTGCACCAAGTCCTTTGACAATAGGACCTGTGAAGATAACACAAATAAAACTAATCACCAAGCTAATGATGAGTAAAAATTTAAAGACTTGCCTAAACAGGTGGTTAGCTTTTTGGGGGTCATTGTTTCCGAGATTTTTGGAAATTAAAGCGCCACCACCAACAGCAAACATAGTTGCCATTCCAAATAACATGATGGTTAGAGGAATGACAAGATTAATGGCAGCCAGGGCTGTGTCTCCAACTCCAGCTCCGATGAAGATTCCGTCAATGACGGTGTATAGGGAAGCTACGAACATGGCTAGTGCTGAGGGAATGGCATAGCTTAAAAACTTTTTAGTCATTTTATCAACTCTCCTTTTCTATCATGTTTTATTGTAAACTGTATAGTAAGTGGAGAGTCAATGACTTTTTTAAAAAAGCAAAAGGACGGAGTGCTTTTGCAGGTCAATTAATCTAGATTAAGCTCATCTCTTAAGGCATTAATTTCTTCTTGTAAGGTGACAAGGCTGTTGTAAATATTACTGATATCGGTTTGAAAGGCCGCTTGACGTTTTTTAGTATTGATTTCATTTTGACGCGCTTGTTGGAATAGGGTTTGTTCGACAATATTCCCAATGGTGACTCCAATGTCGATTAAGGCACCTCCCACAAGTTGTTGCTCATTAGTATTTAATTGAGTTGCGATTAAAATAGAAATGACAGTAATGACAAGAATATATTCAATAGGGTCTAATGCCCCAATAAAAGCAAAAAATTCAGAGTTGGTAAATCCATAGAGATAGTTTGTTTTATCTGGTGAGTAGTATTCATAATTACTAGATCCTAAAAGAAAAGTATCAGGGCTTATTTTTTTTGAACCTGCTGTTCCTCCAATGCCACTGCCTACAATTCCAATTCGCTCATCAGTATCATTGGATGAAGTCGTATTAGCTGAATTAGTACTAGCCGAAGTCGTATTAGTTGAACAATCACAAGATGAAGCAGTCTGATTTGAAGAGGCATCAGATGAAGTAGAGGTGTTAGAGTTACCGTTAGACGTAGAGGATTCAGTTGAACAAGAGCGAACATCAGATTTATTTTGAAGGGATGATTGGGAAAGCAGTGCTTGTGTTTGTGAAATAAATAAATTCATATCATCGATTTTATCTGATAAGGCTTCAATCAGTTGATGGGTCATTTCTTCTTCGGGTGTAGATTCAGGAATTTCTTCTACGGTCTTATTTAATTTTGAACGAAATTGTTTTAATTGACTCTCTTTCACGCTCATCCCCTCTTTTCATAAAAATTCAAACTAATTCACTTATATCATATGCCTAATAGTCTTAACATGTCTTCCAAGTTTTTATAAAAGTGATTTTAACGGATTAAAAAAAGCACTAATCAGTGCCTTTTTTAGTCCTAAAGAAAATGAAGATATGATATAGCAATAAGACTAGATCATTAGGAAATGCTGTCCTATCTATCAATGATTTTTATCTTGTTTGAGTAACGATTTAAATTTCATTATTTTAAGATATTTTCTAATCCAATTCGATTAATATTCACATGGATATCGAGTGTGACATCTAAGTTTTTTATAAAATCGGCATAGTTATCTCTAATTTTTGGATATGCTTTAGCATCTTTTTTCCAAACTTTATCACCTATCCTAAATAAATCAACATTAAATTCTTTCATTGACTTGGTGATGGTTTGCTCACAGTCAAATTTAATTTGATTTTCAATTTCTTTTTCTAATTGCCGGATATCGTCATCATTTAAGCTATTTACGTTATCGGCAAACGTAAAGGCTTTGATATCTCCTTGGGTTTTAATGATTATTTTTAAACTAAATTGATCTCCTTCTTGTTCAACTTTAATAGTTGATTTTAAGTTGTAGAGTGATACATTAGCATATTTAAGTTTTTCTATCTTTGCCGTGTAATGAGTTGAATCAAGCTTATTTCTAATTATAGCCAGACCCTTTGTTTCATTTTGATTAAGATAGCCAATCAATTTTTTATTGAGAAATAATGCCGTGCCATCAAGTTTAATTGGAGCAGTATTTGAAATTTCGGAAGATGAATGACTATCATTTTTTTCACTAGAACTTCCATTGACAGCAGTCTCGCTACTAGATTTCTCTTGTGTTAAAGAAACAACTGGTAAAATAGGAGAAAGGGTTTTGCTAAGATATCCTTGCATCGCTTCGAGGTAAGAGAGTTCTATCCCTTCCCCTGTAAGTCGAGAGTTTTTTAATAAATTAGTAATCCCGACAGCAGGAGTAATCCCTTCTGTGATATTTAACTTTAATAATTCGGAAGCGGGGCCTTTAGTTGTGACAATCATTAGATTAGCACTCGTTTCGCTAAAGTTACTTAAAAAATCCATGATTTCTTGGAAACAGTTTTTTGAAGCAGATTCTCCTAAAATAATAATACGTGTATCTCCATAAAAGAAACTATTACCAATCGATAATGTTGCATTTTGTAAGGCTTCATACATACTTTCCCCTGTAGCATTTACTAGTTTGGTATTGGATTGAGTAGGATCAATGGTAGTGGGACTACTTCCTCCCTGTGGTGTAAATAGTTGAATAGACAAATTGTATTCACCATTTTGGGCATCATAATCTATTCCTATAACCTCTACAATTAATCTCTCACTCAGAGGTTTTATATTGGTGCAGGCTGTTAAAAAACAGAAGATAAAAGAAGAGAAGATTAGTTTTTTTATCATGAGTAAGATTCCTTTTTAAAAATTTTTTGGATGATAAGCAATAGTAGAGGGAAAAAGATGAGACAAGTGATAAATAGGACCGTATGAATAAGAAAAATAGATTCTGCTAATGAAATATTAAAGAAATAATTACGATATAGGCTGACAATAAATAAAATGATTGAAGTCATTAAAAGAAGAAATTTATGATATTTAGCAGGAACTAAATATTTTAAGAGATGGATAGATAACCACAGATTTAAAGAGATTCTAATAAATCCGGTAAAGACCCAAATCCCCATATATAAGGAATCAAGTCTTTGGAAAATTGAAAATTTAGCGACAGTTGCAATAGAGTAGGAGGGATATTGTTGGACATAGGCGTATTCGCCAAGAACAGCAATTGTCATGAAGATTAAGAGTGCGTGTGACACGGTGTAAGATCCTAAGAATCCACCAACCACTTTTTTATTACTTCCATTAAAAAACGGCAGTAAATAAATAAGCGCAACTAATTCGATATTTCTAATTGAGATGGTCCATGCACGTTTTATGATGGTTAAGATTGGATTTTCTAAAATGGGTCTAAAATTATCAAAATCAATATTAGACATGGAAAAGAAGGTAATAAGAAGAATCCCTATAATAATCATGGGTAAAAGGAGTGAAGCTGTTTTGGCGATTGTTTCTAGTCCATTTATGGCAGCATACATGCAAAAAATTAACATGCTAAACAGAATAATTGCCGAACTAGTAGTTGGAAAAATAGTAGTTGTCATAAAGGTTCCAAACTCGGTTAATGAAATAAAGGTAGTGAGAATAAAAAAGACAAAAAGTACAAGATAAATCAGCTTATTTAAAAATGGAGAAATATCTTGAGCGATTGCCATAAGGTTACGTGAATGATTTTTTTTTAACAATAAAAATACAGGAATTAAAAATAGTAGGTTGATTATATCAGCTATTACAATGGCGTATAAACTGGCTTCTAGTGCTTGTTCACTATTGGTATAGGTTAAAAGTGAGTAGTGTCGACAGAAGAATAATAATATGACTAATTGGGCGGTACTCAATGGTTTTTTCATGGATATCATCCTTATCTTTAGTCTTCATTAGATGAATGGTTAACATTATCCATCGAAGAATTCGTGTGCTTAAGACTAAACCTCAATATTGTATCTTTTAGGGCTTTAAATTTTAATGGACTTAATGGAGTCATATAAGAATAACCTGTATTATGGAGAGCGCATAAATTGATGAATAGTCCGCATATACCGAGTGCAATCCCGTATAAACCAAGAGCAGCTCCTAATAAAATAAAAGTCATTCTTAAAAAAGAGGATGGAACATGTAATGAAGGGATAACAAATTCTGAAATGGCTGTTAGTGCAATAATCATGACCATTGGTGTACCGACAAGTCCAGCTTGAACAGCAGCATCACCTATTACCAAAGCACCAATAATACTAACTGCGGTCCCAACTGGCCGAGGTAGACGCAGTCCAGCTTCACGCATAATCTCGTAGATTAAGGCAATGATTAAAGCTTGATAGATTAAAGGAAAAGCAGTTGTTTGCTCTGAAGTAGCAATTCTGTAGAGTAAGATTTCAGGCAGTAGTTCGGGATGATGATTTCCAAGTGCAACATAGAGCCCAGGTAGTAAGGTAGTGAGGATAAAGGCAATATATTTAATGATACGTAGAAATGATACGTAAACAGGTTGAGTCGTATAATCGTCAAGATTTTGAAAATGATCAGAAAAAAAGAAAGGTAAGAAAATAGCGAAGGGTGACCCATCTACTAGAAGCACAATTCTTCCTTCTGAAAGTTTAGAACAAACAAAATCTGGTCTTTCGGTTGTACCGATGTCTGAAAAGATTGAAAAGGGTTTACCTTCTAAAAAGGGAATCAGGTAACCTGTATCCAGAATAACGTCTAAATTGATTTTATTTAGCCTATCCTTAATATAAGCTAATAATTCAGGATCTGCTTTATCGGTTAAATACATCAGACAAACATCTGTGTTGCTCTTTTTTCCGACTTGTAGTAATTCAAATTTTAAATGATTAGATTTTAATCGTCGTCTAACCATTGTCATGTTAATTCGAATGACTTCACAAAATCCCTCCCTAGAACCACGTATATTAGTTTCACCTGACGGTTCATCGGGGGATCTAAATGCATAGCCGACCATAGAGAATGCAATGGCTTCTTGATATCCATCAATTAGAATGGTGACTGATCCGGACATAATCATATGAAAGATTTCCTCATAAGTTGAAATCTCCTTAATATCAACTCCCATCGCGAGGTGATCTTTAATAAATGAACTTAGATTTGTTTTTTTTATGTCGTTTAATTCTAAGTTCATCATTGGGGCTAGAACCATTTCAGATAGCTGAGTCATATCGACCATAGATTCTATTGTAATAAATGCAATCTTTCGTCCTTTAATCGTCGTCTCTTTTATAACTAAATCAGCCGAATCATGATATTTTTCTTTTAATCTTTGGAGCGTTTCAGTTAAATTCTTTGAAAGTAGTTCAGCGTTAGTACTTGAATGAGCGGGTTTATATTGATAAAGTGAGGGGTTCTTCAAATAAGATAGTTTACTTCGGATAAATTTGAACATATCGTCACCTATTTTCATTTTTTGTCTATATATTTTTTGAATTATTTAGAAATCTATTCTAAAAAAGACAATAGAAGATATGAATTACCATAAAATTTTCTTTAAATTTGTGTCATGTGACAATAATGAAAGATTCGATTTCTCTTGCTTCAACAGATAAACGGGATTTTAATTGTTTAAATTTCTTGAATAAAAAAATATGTTTTTAACATGATATTTACGACATTCCAAGTATTTCTACATTTAAATTAGCGAATTCATTGAATCTATTTATGAAAACCTTTATAATAGGAGTGATATAAAAGGAAATAATTTGAAAAAGAATGTATATACTTAAATGGTATTGGGGATACCTATTAGTATCGAAATCTTTAAGTAGAAAGTGGGGTTTCTGTTAGAACTTAACAGGTGATTTTATGAGAATTATTGAAATGGATAGGTTAGTTAAAATTTATGATGAAGTTGATACAGTGGGGAGTCCCTCGTGGTATACTAATTTATTAGAGTTGGCTTGCGGTTTTTTTGAATATAAAGTGAATGAAAATACTTGGTACGTAACGGAAAAAGTGAAACAACTTTTAGATGTTGAGGGGCATTCAAATCGTCATTCTAAATCTCAAAGTTTATTTGAAAATGAATCAATCAATGAAATCATTGAAAGTTTTTTATTGAGTCCAGAGGTTATTCTGACTCAGGATTTATTACTTCGTCATAAACATGAGCCATGGGAAACGTTAATGATAAAATGTGCAAAAGTGTTTGATGATGACAAAGTGTTAGTTGTTCAGGGGATGATTATTGATGTCACCAATAAAAAGCGCCATGATGTCATCGATGGGCAGTTAGAAAAATTACAGGCACTTGGTCAATTAACTAGTGGGGTTAGTCACGACTTTAATAATCAGTTAAATGGGATTTTAGGTTATGTAGCGCTCATGAAAACGATGACAGAAGATGAAACATTGCTTCGTTATATGGATGGGATTGAGCGATCAGTTCGTCATTCAACTGAATTAACGCGTCAGCTATTAGCTTTTTCACATAAACCGGAAAGTAAACGAATGAATATCGATTTAGTTCCCATCGTAAAAGATACAGTTAATATGTTAAAACATACGATTGATCGTCGAATTTGTATCGATTTACAAATTGAACCAGATGAATATTTTATTTTAGGGGATTCTTCGCAGCTTAATAATGCGATTTTAAATTTATGTATTAACGCTCGAGATGCTATTAAAGGTCAGGGGAGAATTGAATTAGTTTTAACACATGCTCAAATGGAGAGCATTCCTGGAAATCTTTTGAATACAAATATTACGCCTAATGACTATGCTATTTTAAAAATCACAGATACCGGTTGTGGAATTGAAGAACGTTTACAACATAAAATCTTCAAACCATTCTTTACAACAAAAGAAGTAGGAAAAGGAACCGGAATGGGACTTGCAGGAGTTGTCGATGCGATTCGCTCACATAATGGAGCACTTACATTAGAGTCAGTCGTTGGGAAAGGAACAACATTTACACTGTATCTTCCAATCAATCATGGAATTGAAGAAGTCATTAACGAAGAATCTATTCCACGGGGTGCGGGGAAGATTTTATTAATTGATGATGAACTATCAAATCTTGAAATTACGGAGGCGTTACTTGAGAGTTTTGGATATAGTGTGGTTGCTTTTTCAGATCCAAAACAAGCCGTTAAACATTATGCTAAAGCAGCAAATCAATATGATTGTATCTTGCTCGATGTTATCATGCCTGGTTTAAGTGGCGTGGAAGCTTTTAAAGCGATTAAGCTCATTAATCCGGATGCTAAAGTTATTTTATTAACGGGAGTTAGTGATCGTTTTGAGTTAGATTTCATTTTACGTCATGGAGTAGATGCATATGTTCCAAAACCGGTAGACCACTATACGTTATCAAGTGGTGTTTATAGTGTTATCAACCCTAAACCATTCGATGTTAAACCAATTAAAGCAGAACAGTTAATTGAGTTATCAATGTCTTTAAATATTTCATATGCTTTAGAACGCATTGCAGGAAACGTTAGGTTATATTTACGCATCGCTCATAATTTTAGAAAACATTTCTATATGATTGTAGAACATCTACCTCAGTTGATTGAATCGAACTTAGAAGATGCTATTCGAACGGTTCATACGATTAAAGGGTTATCCGCACAACTAGGAGCAGATGAGTTATACGAATATAGTCGTGAATTAGAATCTGCTTTAAAAGCTGAAGCGGGATTTGAAGATATTTTAAGTATCTTCCTCGAAGAGTTCATGGAAGTAACAGATGAACTAGGGCGTATTGAAGACCAAATTAAACGATAAAGGGTAGAGTTTATACTACCTTTTATTTTTGGTTATACATGGATAATATGTGGATTTTATTTGAAATTTTAAGGGTTTGTGAAGTTCTTTTTTGAGCTATTATTCTAAACAGATGAAATTTGTGGTATAATAACAGAAAAAATTAAATATTGAGGTGTCATTATGATTTACCTATTAGTCATAAGCTTTTGCTTTATTTTAGCGGTAGTAATTACGCCGTATGTGATTAAATTGGCTCATTTTACGAATGCAGTTGACCAACCAAATCAACGAAAAGTTCACAGTAAAGTGATGCCACGAATGGGAGGACTCGCTATTTACATTGCCTTTTTAATTGGATACATGGTATTCAATGTAAAGGGAAAGGCACTGGATGCGAGTGAGATTGCATTTATTGATGCCTACTTTATTGCCTCATTTGTCATTATCGTCACAGGAATGCTCGATGATATGTTTGAACTTCCAGCTAAACCGAAAGCATTGGCTCAACTAGTTGCAGCACTCATTATGGTCTCATACGGTCATTTTATGATTGATAAAATCTACTTGCCGTTTATTCCTGTTATTGATTTAGGCTGGTTAGGCGGAATCGTCACAGTTGTTTGGATTGTTGGGGTGACCAACTCGATTAACTTGATTGATGGATTAGATGGGTTGTCTTCTGGAATTTCTGCGATTTCATTTGGAACCATGGCGTTTTTAGCAGCTTTTCAAGGAGAACTTTTTGTTGCAACGATGTGTTGTTTATTACTAGGATCAACTCTTGGATTCTTAGTGCATAATTTCCATCCAGCTAAAGTGTTTATGGGAGATACAGGATCATTATTTTTAGGATTCTCAGTTTCTGTCTTTTCTTTACTTGGATATAAAAATGCAGCATTCGTCTCATTCATTGTTCCAATTATCGTTTTATCGATTCCAATTTTCGATACGCTATGGGCCATTATTAGACGTACATTAAATGGTCAATCACCGTTTGCACCAGACCGTGGACATGTTCATCATCAATTACTAGATCGTAATTTAGGGCATGTTAAAAGTGTTTTAGTGTTATATGGAATTGCTTTATTATTCTCGTTAACAGCTATTTTATATACTGTTTCATCGAAATTCTATGGATTAGTTATGTTAGTGATTGCGATTGTTGTTGTTGAGTTAGTCTTTAACACAACGGGGTTATTTAGATCAAAATCAAAAAATAAGAAGAAGGCAGAGGAGAAAGTTGAGGGAACGACCTCTTCTGTTGAATAATAGAAATCATGATAACTTAGAGGTGGAGAAAAATGAGAAAACCAATTATTGCTGGAAACTGGAAAATGAATAAAACACGAGATGAGGCGTTACAGTTTATTTATGCGGTTAAAGATAACGTTGTATCATCAGAAACTGTTGAATCAGTTATTTGTGCACCATTTCCATATTTACGTTGTTTAGTGAAACGTCAAGGAAATGCACTTCGTATTGGAGCACAAAATATGCACTTTGAAGAAAATGGTGCTTATACAGGTGAAGTTGCTCCGGATATGTTAAAAGGAATTGGTGTCTCTTATGTTGTGCTTGGTCACAGCGAGCGCCGTGAAATGTTTAATGAGACAGATGAAACAGTTAATAAAAAAGTTCATGCTGCTTTCGCGAATCATTTAATTCCGATTGTGTGTGTCGGTGAATCTTTAGCGGACCGTGAAGGTGGGACAACAAATGAAGTTGTCGATACTCAAACGGTGAAAGCTTTAGAAGGATTAACGCCAGAACAAGTAAAAAATGTTATCATTGCTTATGAACCAATTTGGGCTATTGGAACGGGGCGTACTGCAACAGCTGCACAAGCAAATGAAACCATTGGTTATATTCGCTCAGTTGTTGAACGAGTATATGGAACAGAAGTTTCTGAAGCTGTACGCATTCAATATGGTGGATCAGTTAATCCATCAAATATTAAAGAGTTAATGGCTCAAGAACATATTGATGGAGCATTAGTTGGTGGAGCATCACTTGATCCTCAATCATTCTTAGCTTTAGTTAATTATCAAGGATAAACAAAAGACGTTAGGTGGTAGGCCTAACGTCTTTTTCTTTAATGAGCTATGTATTTAAAAGAGAAGAAAAACACCTTCAATGCCAATCATTTAAGGTTTTCAAAGATATTATATTTTTTTGGATGAGTATTGTAGCCTAGTAGAGTGGATTAACATAACTTATGCTTAGATAGTTGTTACCGGTTGATTGATAGGCATTAATACGTCCTGTTATAACAGAATAGATGGTATAAATGATGATAAAATGACGATGGGAATTTAAGAAAACAAGAGATGAAAAATAAAAAAGATGCCTCTAGTTAGAAATGGCATCTTTTTATTTATTATTTTTCGTGATTACGAATGATGTTAACATCGCATTTTGCATGCTTTACAATATCGAATGAGACGCTTCCAAGTAAGAAACGGTCAAATCCAGATTTATTACTTGCTCCACATACAATTAAGTCTACCTCATATCCCGGAGCAATAACTTCAGCAATTGCAAGCCCTGGTGATGAACTATACGTTTGGACAATCTCAACCTCTTTAACGCCTTGATTCAAAGCCATTTCTTTGTATTTCTCTAATTCTTCATCCATGTAATTTGAGAAATCTTGTTTGAAAATATGAGTGGTTGATAACATTCCAGTTGGATCAATTGGAGTATAGATAATGGTATTTTTTTTAATATGACAAATCGTCAATTTTGAATTAAATACAACAGCAGAATGTATAGCAGAGTTGAGGGCTAATTTTGACTTTTCACTATCATCAACGGCCACTAAGATATTACGATACATGCTGTATCCTCCTTTCGATAGGAACTTCCTAATCTACTATTATTATACACCAAAATAAAGTAAAACGCTATCATTATTTACCTATATATGGTATATAACTAGTATATTCCTTATTAGGAGGATTATTCATTCAATGATTCGTCTAATTCCTTGTTTTTCTTCTCCAAAAAAATCGTGAATAAAATCAATAACACCGCAAAAATAATTTCTCCAGTTGTTGAAATAACCACATGAGGCATCCATTCATCTACAAAATGAATGATCCAAAGTGATGTCAAGAAATCAAGTGTACGATCCAAACGCATCATATTTTGTTTTGAGAGATTCAGTCCAGTACTGAGTGCATGGGTTACAAATTTTTCGAGAGCTTCGATTGGAAAGCTTAATAACATAATAAGAGCTAAATAAGAAAATAATGCCCAGATAGAATTATATTTGATACCAGAAAACCATAACAGTCCAAGAATCGGAAGAACCATGGCAGCCCCTAAGAGCAAAATTCCAGCACTATAGCCCAGAATATTTTTTAAGATTTTCACTTCATACTCCTCCATATAAAAAAGGTAACATCTGTTGATGTTACCTTTAATTATAGCATGATTCTTATAGTTTGATAATTTTAACTTCACCTGGTTGTAAATGAACTCTTAAATTTCCATTTAAATCAAATTCATGAACTTCGCGTCCCCATTCATGTGTTGAATACAGTAAACGTCCTGTTAACCAGTTGTTACCTGATTGATAACGTAAATCTTCAATATGAACGGTTACATCGATTGGAGAGTACATGTTTGTACTAGCGACAATAATGAAAAGATTATTGTTGAAGTGTCCACGTTTTCCGTCTTCGATATAACCGAATCCAATAGCAGGATCAGACAGACGATCAAATCCAAGTCCAATGAAGTTTTCAACATTAGTGAAGGTTTCTAAATGCTCATTACGGATTTTTGAGATAGCGTCTAATGTATCAGGAATATCCCAACGCATATGATTTAAGTAATGAAGTGCAAATTTATCAAATAAGGCTAATTTACCGAAGTAACGGTCTCCTGCTGGTAACATGTATTGCTCATTATCACGACAATCGAGTCCAGTGTTCATAGGTTGTGTTTCATAAACCTCTTGACCAGAGTTGATAAAAGGAACTCCATTCGGCATAAACATATTCATAATCGTTAACATTTTAGATAATGTACGTCCACCTTCGCGTGCTGCAAGACGTGGAGTATCATGTGTTTCACCACCTGCGAATACTGGGCAAGGTAAGTGACGAGATTCATACATAAAGTTATGAGTACGGTGTTCTCTGACACGTGGTTCTTGGTAGAATCCGTAACCGATGATCATGTTATAACCGATGTTACGAGATGTCCAAGCATTTTCATCTTGTAATTCTTCAGCAATGAAGCAGAAGTCTTTATCATTTGCACGAGCATTTGAAATAATACGATCAACAAGTTCTGATGGTAAAGCATGTCCCATATCGATACGTGCTCCATCAATTCCGTATTGTTGTTGATAGAATGGAATCACGTTTGATAATGTTGCCCATAAGCCTTCATTAATCACATTTCCTTTATAAAGGTTTGATTTGATTGTATCGAATAAAATGTATGGAGCAGGATTTGCACCACCTAAATATTTTTGACTTTCAACTGGATGATCCATATACATACGGAAGAATGTAACATCAGTCCATGGTGGTTGAACGTCATTGATATGATCTGAGAAGGCTGGAGCCACTGTTAATCCGAAGTCACGTTTAACTAGGTCTAAAATAGAAGCACCTTCTGTTTGTTTGTATTCTTCAACTAAACGATCCCATTTCTCTGAATCGATTATATTTGGAGCGTATGAGAATTTGCGAATATGATTCCATACTTGTTCTGATTGATAAACATATGGTAAAAATTCTGGTTTTGGTGTTAACGTATCTCCAAGACCTGGTACGTAAGGTGGATAATACTCATGGAATGTATCCGTGTATACCCAATAGAACCAATCTGGATGTTCAACAATTAAGTCACTTTCAACCGAGTTAGTACGTGGAATAATATCAATCATGACTTTCATATCTAAGATATGGCAAGCTTCAACGAAAGCTTGGAATTCTTCTTCGACTGTCATATTTGAACCTGTCATTGGATCTTTTAAACTAGGATCTAGTTCAAAGAAGTTACATACCCCATAAGGAGAACCCAGTTCACCTTTTTTATCTTTTAAAGAGAATTTTGAAATAGGTAACATATAAACTGTATTAACACCCATTTTTTTAAGTAGTGGTAAAAGGGCTAATGATTTAACGAATGTACCTGTCTCTTTTAATCCATAAATGTTTTGACTTTCTAAATCACCACTGCGATCATGATCCCATGATGTTGAAGTACGAACCATCATCGAATAAACAGTTGCTTTTTTAATCCAATCTCCACCTAAATATCCTGGTTTATCTACGAAAGAATGATGTAATTGGCTTAATGATTGATTATAATTAACGCCTTCTTCAGCTTTTGGTAAGATATATGATTCAATGACGCGACTATAGAAATTATATGGATTAACCATAATTTCCCCCCAACTTGTGCGCACCACTTCGTCCCCATCATAATTCCATGCATTCCATAAATCTGGAACCACATAATTATAAACTGATACATTGTTTATTTGATTTTTTAGAATATCGAGTAATTGTTTTAATTTGCTTCCCTCTTTTGCTGGTTGCGCCATTACTATTCCTCCTTGTCTCCATTTATACGTCTCATTATAGCATCTACATGTAAAAAAAAGTATAAATATAAGCGATTTCAAACAATCTTGTAACCGATTACCCATTTGAAGTGAAACGATTGAGTTTGAATTGGAAGAGTTGAAACTGTAGTCTTTTGTAAGGAAACATCAGAATATGTAAAATATAATGAAGGTTTTAAGAAAATGTCTAATTTTCTTGTTTGAAATGTTAGCAATCGTCCTAAACTATATAAGTCTAGATTAGTTTTTCAAACTTGGAAAACTTTTGCTTTTGAACCTGAAATCTCTTTGGATCCAAAAGCTAGAGTACGGAATTGATTTTAAAATACAAAAATCACGTTTATTTATATAGAAAGAATCATTTTTGATGGTGAGGTGAGTTAGATGATCTATCCAATCTTGATTTCAAGATTTTTTAAAAGCTATCAACCCAAGACGAAACAACTATTAGAATTTTATAAAAAACAGGCGGAACAGATTACCGATCCAACCTTAAAAAAAGAGGCACTGGCTAGTTTAGAGAGTAAAGCATTTCATTGTTATGGGGCTTCTTTTTATGCCTCTTTAGTTTCAACTGAATCTCAATTTGAATATTTAAAATTTATGACTGCCTATCAGACAATCTGTGATTATCTTGATAACCTCGTCGATCAAACGAAACTCATTAATGAAACGAACTTTAGACGATTACATCAAGCCTTGATAGATGTGTTTAAAATAAGTGAACCAACACTAAATTATTATCAATATCAAACGCAACAACTCGATGGAGGATATCTTATTGGACTCGTTCGAATGTGTCGCAAATGTTTGCATCAAATTCCTCACTATGACCTATATGCAGCTTGGTTAACTAAATTAGCTGCTCTTTATGTTGATTTACAAGTTTACAAACACCTACATGTCAATGAGCGTGAAATCAAGCTTAAACAACTTGTTGCGACACAAAAGAGATTAAGAGGGGATCTAACTTGGTATGAATTTAGTGCGGCTTGTGGCTCAACACTTGGGATTTTTACGATGGTTGCTTATGCAATGAATCAGTCAAAATACAACGTTCGTCCTGAGGTGATTTTCAATTGTAGTTTTCCATACGTTCAACAATTACACATCATGATGGATTATTTGATCGATTTAAATGAAGATATCCGAGACGGAGAACTCAATTTCTTCTCCTACTATGATACATATGAAGAAGGAATAGACACCCTTTTAAAAACGTATCAGAGTGCTCAAAGAAGTGTTAAAGCTTTACCAGAGGTTAAGTTTCATCAGACGATTAACGATGGTCTTTTCGCCTTATACTTAGCAGAAGGTATAAAAAAAGAACCGAAACTACAGTCGGTTCAAAAACAATTATTAAAGCCTCTTGGGTTTAGAGGAAAGTTTTTATATTATCAAGCATCTAAATTTGTGCGATAAAGCAATGACTTTATCGCACTTTTTCAATGGCTACAATAAATGGGGCAGTAGGGCGATTGACAAACTGATACTGTAAAACTTGTGTCGTTCCTGAATCAAGTGTGGCTAAGCAGTCTTCTAAAAAATGACGTTCAACTTTTCCTTCTTCATGTCCGTGATAAATCACTAAAATAATCA
Organism: Turicibacter sp.; assembly: GCF_017941855.1. Classification (NCBI taxonomy): domain Bacteria; kingdom Bacillati; phylum Bacillota; class Erysipelotrichia; order Erysipelotrichales; family Turicibacteraceae; genus Turicibacter; species Turicibacter sp. The sequence goes on from NZ_JAGAVR010000011.1 coordinate 40,329, forward strand.
GTCCATTTTTCTTAAGTAGCGATAACATATCAGTCACAGCTTTCCACGTTGTTTCACCAGTCGTTGTAATCGATTGATCGCTACCAGGTAAATACCCTAAGTTGAAGATGGCTGCACTGATTTCTTCCGTGACATAATTTAAAACATGTTGATGCCCATCAAGGATTAATGAAACATTCTCAAGTTTTGCTTCCTCAAGTTTTGCCTTCGTACTATCGATGGCCTCTTGTTGGACATCAAAACTAAATACTTTACCAGACTCCCCAACAAGTTTTGCCAAAAATAAGGTGTCGTATCCATTACCAGCTGTGGCGTCGATTACTGTTTCTCCGGCAGAGACAATTTTTTCCAATAGAGACTTTGAGAAAGGTAAGACGCGTTCAAGTGTTAGAGCCATTACACTTCCTCCTTCTTATACAGACGTCCTTGGTATGTATGACGTTCTTTCAAACGAGCATCAATCGCATTTAAGACTTCCCATTTTTTTAAACTCCACATTGGACCAATTAATTCTTCACGTACGGCATCGCCCGTTAAGCGATGAATGACCATTTCAGGTGGTAGAATTTCTAATTGATCGACGACTAAATCGATGTATTCATCTTTATCCATCAATTGAAGCATTCCTTTATCAAGCATTTTGTGCATTGGTGTTCCATCGATGACATGGAGTAAGTGAATCTTAATTCCTTGAACGTCAAGTTTCGCAACAGCTTTTGCTGTTTCAAGCATCATTTCACGTGTTTCTCCTGGTAATCCATTAATAATATGGATAATCACATCGATGTTATGTTTGCGAAGTTTTTCAACTCCCTCGACAAGCGTTTTAAAATCATGCCCGCGATTAATTAATTTTCCAGTTTGATCGTGCATCGTTTGAAGCCCCAGTTCAACCCATAAATTCACGCGTTGATTTAACTCACCTAGATACTCAACCACATCATCTGGTAAACAATCTGGACGCGTTCCGATTGAAAGTCCGACAATATTCGGATCACATTCTAAAACGGCTTCGTATTTTCGTTTTAACACCTCAACGGGAGCATGAGTATTGGTAAAAGCTTGGAAGTAGGCGATATATCCCGCTTCAGGCCATTTTTGATGCATCATTTCGCGCACTGAATTAAATTGTGTTTTTAAATCATCTTCAGGTTTTCCGGCGAAGTCTCCACTTCCTTTTGTACTACAAAACGTACATCCACCGTACTTGACAGTACCATCAATATTCGGACATGTAAATCCAGCATTGATCATAACCTTAAAGATTTTTTGATTATATTTTTCACGTAAATGATAATTTAACGTGTGATATCGTTTGTCTGAATAAGAATATTGAAAAGGATTATCCATGATAACGTCTCCTATCTAATCTAATATATCGTCGTATGTTTATGAATCTTAGCCTAAGTCAATCTAGAGTGAAGGATCAGATTTATTAGGCATTTAGTCATCTCTCTTTCATTATTTTATCATACTGAACAAAATCTTTGAAATTTAACACGGTTTTTATCGTAGAATTATTAAAAAATGTTGTATTTTATGAAAGTTTTGATATAATCTTTCTTATAATAACTTATAAAGCTATGAAGAGGACTAGTAGTAAGGATGTCTGTTTTAGAGAGCGAATGGTTGGTGGAAATTCGCACAGAACACTTGTGAACTCACCTTGGAGTTGCAGTTGTGAAACTTTAGTAATGGCTGCCGTATTTCTTGCGTTAAAAGAATGGAGAGGTAAGACTGGTTTTTTGTCTTACAACTAAGGTGGTACCGCGTTTATGACGTCCTTAGAACTTTCAGGGTACTTTTTTTTATGCCTTAAAATGAAGACCTTTCCTTTATTAAGGTATAAAAAAAAGTAATAGACACAAATTATTAGGAGTTATTTCTAATAATTGGGATTATAAGTTATGCATTGAACAGGTTATCGTTCATCTGAATTTGCTTTTAAAAAGTCAAATTTAGACTACAATAAAAATTTGCTCAAAAACTGGAGAAAGTCTTTAAAGAAGAGAATCTTTTTTCAACGGATGAGCCCACAGGAGGAATTCGTCATGGCATTTGAACACAAACAAATCGAGAAAAAGTGGCAAAACTATTGGCTTGAAAATAAGACATTCAAAACGTCTGAAGACAAGTCAAAACCTAAATTTTATGCATTAGATATGTTCCCATATCCATCAGGAGCAGGGTTACATGTTGGTCACCCTGAAGGATATACAGCGACTGATATCGTATCTCGTATGAAACGTATGCAAGGATACCGCGTTTTACATCCAATGGGATGGGATGCATTCGGTTTACCTGCTGAGCAATATGCATTAAACACAGGAAATGATCCTCGTGAATTTACAGATATCAATATCAATACATTCCGTAACCAAATTCAATCATTAGGCTTCTCATATGATTGGGATAAAGAGTTAAATACAACAGATCCAAAATACTACAAATGGACACAATGGATTTTTACTCAATTATATAATATGGGATTAGCTGAGATTAAAGATATCGAAGTTAACTGGTGTGAAGGGTTAGGAACTGTTTTAGCAAATGAAGAAGTTTTAAATGTCGATGGTAAAATGGTGTCTGAACGTGGAGAGCATCCAGTCATCAAAAAGCCTATGAAACAATGGGTTCTTAAAATTACACACTACGCTGAGCGTTTACTTGAAGATTTAGATGGTCTTGATTGGACTGAAAGCATTAAAGATATGCAACGCAACTGGATCGGGAAAAGTGAAGGGGCTTTAATTAACTTTAAAATTGAGGGTCACGAAGAATCATTCGATGTATTTACAACTCGCCCGGATACAGTATTTGGTGTGACTTATGTGGTATTAGCACCAGAACATCCATTAGTATCAGTGATTACAAGCGATGAGTGCCGTGCATCAGTTGAAGCGTACCAAGAAGCATCTAAAGCAAAATCAGATTTAGAGCGTACAGAATTAAATAAAGAAAAATCAGGTGTTGCAACAGGTGCTTATGCGATTCACCCAATCACAGGAGATTTAGTTCCAATCTGGATTGGAGATTACGTATTAGCAAGCTACGGTACAGGAGCTGTTATGGCGGTCCCTGCACATGATGAACGTGATTTTGAATTTGCTAAAAAATATGATTTACCAATGAAAGCTGTTTTAGAAGGTGATATGACAGAAGGTGCCTTCACAGGAGATGCTGCACACATTAATTCTGACTTTATCAATGGAATGAACAATACAGATGCAAAAGCTGCTGTCATTAATTGGTTAGAAGAAAATCAAAAAGGATCTCGTAAAGTTAACTATAAATTACGTGACTGGTTATTCTCTCGTCAACGTTATTGGGGAGAACCATTCCCAGTTATTATGTGGGAAGATGGAACAATGTCAGTTTTAGAGGCAGACCAATTACCACTCGAGTTACCGGTTATGGATAACATTAAACCATCTGGAACTGGAGAATCTCCACTTGCAAATGCGAAAGGATGGTTAGAAGTTGTACGTGAAGACGGAGTTAAAGGTCGTCGTGAAACAAATACTATGCCACAATGGGCAGGAAGCTGCTGGTACTACATCGGATATATCTTAAAACAAGAAAATGACTATGTGGGATTAAATACAGAAGAAGCAAAACAATTATTAAAAGAATGGTTACCAGTTGATTTATACATTGGTGGAGCAGAGCATGCCGTTTTACACTTATTATACGCACGTTTCTGGCATAAAGTATTATACGATTTAGGAATTGTTGAAACGAAAGAACCATTCCAACGTTTATTCAACCAAGGAATGATTTTAGGTGAAAATAATGAAAAAATGTCTAAATCTAAAGGAAACGTTGTAAACCCAGATGATATCGTAGAATCACATGGTGCAGATACATTACGTTTATATGAAATGTTCATGGGACCACTTGATGCTGCGATTGCCTGGTCAACAGAAGGGTTAGATGGAAGCCGTCGATTCTTAGATCGAGTTTGGCGTTTATTCGTGACTCCTGAGCACACATTAGCTGAAAAAGTAGTGGCTGAAAATGATGGTAAATTAGATAAAGTTTACAATGAAACAGTTAAGAAAGTCACAGAAGATTATGAAAAATTAAGCTTCAATACGGCTATCGCTCAAATGATGATCTTCATTAACGAATCATATAAAGCAACAAGTATTCCTCGTGAATATGTAGAAGGATTCGTCAAATTATTAAATCCAATCGCTCCGCATATGACAGAAGAAATCTGGTCAGTTTTAGGACATGAAGAGACAATGACATATGAAGCATGGCCAACATATGACGAAGCAAAATTAGTTTCTGATACGATTACAATTATCGCGCAAGTTAACGGTAAATTACGTGGACGTATCGAAGTGCCGGCTACGATTTCTAAAGAAGAAATGCAAGAAGTAGCAATGGCAAACGAAAATGTTCAAAACTTTATTTCTGGAAAAGAAATCGTGAAAGTAATCGCGGTACCAGGAAAATTAGTCAATATTGTTGTAAAATAATGAAATTTAAAATCCCTCTGAAGACTATTTCGTTGGAGGGATTTTTTATATTGGGTTTGAGTTGCCAAAAATGATGATAGATTATCGCATAGTATGTCAGCTTGAATAAAATATTAAAACTAGATAGATATTATAATAAAAAAGCATTCTCATCAAAATTGAGAATGCTTTTTTTGTTATTTTGTTAAGATGTATTGTTCTAAATAGTGAGCAACACCACTCTCTTTGTTTGATTTGGTTGTGGTATTGGCTGCTTCTTTTAATTTGTCAATGGCATTGTCCATGGCAACCCCAACTCCGGCATACATTAACATTTCAATATCGTTATCTCCATCTCCAAAGGCGATGATATCTTTTGGCTCAATATTATAATATTTTGCTAGTTTTTCAATTGCTGTTGCTTTATTCGTATCTGATTTAAAGACTTCGATAATATTATCATTGTCTCCGTCCCAGTTACGGCATGTAATGATATCAGAGTAATGTTCACGTAAAAAGGCCATGACTTCTTCTGCCATTCCTTTTTTCGTTTCAAGTAAGAAGCCATTTGGATGCTCATCTAATGTTTCTTTAAATGGTCCAAATTTAACTGACGTACAGGTGTCAATATGGAACCAATCACGGATTGTATCACCTTGATGTAAAACATATAAGTGATCTTTGTATTCACAAAATGCATTGACGATGTAATTTTGTAATTCTGAATCGAATAATGTAATAATAACTTCTGTTGGAATTTGAGCTAAGATATCTTCAAATGAATCATCTTCAGGATGATGTATATATGCTCCATTAAAGTTAATAATAGGTGTATCGAGACCTAATTCTTTATAAAAATGTAATGAAGCACGAGCTGGTCGTCCTGTTGCAATGACAACGATATGACCTTCTTCTTTAGCTTTCATTAAAGCTTCTTTTGTTTTAGGATCGAGTGATTCCCAGCTTTGTAAAGCAGTCCCATCCAAATCTGTTACGATTAATTTTTTGTTCTCCATTTTAACACCTCCGGCTTAGTTAATATAATAGCATAGATTAATCGAATTTCAAAACGACAGTAGGTTTCATCATCAGCCACTTTTCCTAAATTATGAAGTTTTATCCTTTAGTATACATAAATTCCTAAACATAACGCATAAAATTATTAGCACTCTTATTGAACGAGTGCTAAAGTTGTGATATGATAATGATGTCAGCATATAATGACTATGAAGAATGGAGTGAAGAATTATGAATATTAATAAAATGACTGAAAAGTTACAACAGGGTTTAGTTAATGCTCAGTCTCTTGCAACTTCATTAAACCACCAAGAGATTGATACAGCGCATTTACTAAGTTCTTTATTACAAGATTCTGAAGGGTTAGCCTCACGTGTATTTGTGAAGCTAGGGTATCCCGTTCAAGAGATTGTAAAAGATTTAAAACAGATTTTAAATAAAAAACCAAGTGTAACAGGAAGTTCAGCCGAACCGTATGTATCAGCTGATTTGAATCGCGCTCTTTTAAAAGCAGATGATTATGCTCGTGCATGGAAAGATGATTATTTATCAGTTGAACATGTGTTACTAGCAATGCTTGAATCGAAAGATTATGAGATGAAACAGCTCATTAAAAAATATAATTTAAATGAAAAACAATTAAAAGAAGTTATTTCACAGATAAGGGGGAATTCACGAGTGATGACACAAAATCCAGAAGCAACTTATGAAGTGTTAGAAAAATACGGACGCGATTTAGTTGAAGATGTGAAATCAGGAAAAATTGATCCGGTTATTGGACGTGATGAAGAAATTCGTCGTGCGATTCGTATTCTTTCTCGTAAAACTAAAAATAACCCAGTTTTAATTGGAGAACCAGGAGTTGGGAAAACAGCGATTGTTGAAGGGTTAGCTCAACGTATTGTTCGCCAAGATGTTCCCGAAAGTTTAAAAGATAAAGTGATTTTTGAACTTGATTTAGCTGCCTTAGTAGCGGGAGCTAAGTACCGTGGTGAGTTTGAGGAACGTTTAAAAGCTGTCTTAAATGAAGTGAAAAATAGCGATGGACGTATCATTTTATTTATTGATGAAATTCATACCATTGTCGGTGCAGGTCGTACAGATGGAGCAATGGATGCAGGAAATTTATTAAAACCATTACTTGCTCGTGGTGAATTACACTGCATTGGGGCGACAACATTAAAAGAATATCGTGAATACATCGAAAAAGATCCGGCACTTGAACGCCGATTCCAAAAAGTTCAAGTTAATGAACCAACGGTTGAAGATACTGTTTCGATTTTACGTGGATTAAAAGATCGTTTTGAAGTACATCATCGTGTGAGTATTTCAGACCGTGCTATTGTAGCAGCCGCTACGCTATCAGATCGTTACATAACTGACCGCTTTTTACCAGATAAAGCAATTGATTTAATTGATGAGGCTTGTGCAACAATTCGTACTGAGATTGACTCATTACCAGAAGAACTTGATCGCATTAACCGTCGTGTCATGCAGTTAGAAATTGAAGAAGCAGCGTTAAAAAAAGAAACAGACGAATTCAGTAAACAACGTCTTCATACCCTTCAAAAAGAATTAGCGGACTTAAAAGATGAATTAAATGTTTTAAAATTACAATGGGAAAAAGAAAAACAAGCGATTCATGGGGTTGCCGATTTGAAAAAAGAACTTGAACTTGCTCGCCGTCAATTAGAAGATGCTCAAGCTCGTGGTGAATATGAAAAAGCAGCGGAATTACAATATGGTAAAATTCCAGGACTTGAAAAACAAATTGCTGAAGTAGAAGCCATGCAACAAGATGAGGCTGGAAAAGAAAATCGATTACTTCGTGAAAATGTCACAGAAGAAGAGATTGGTGAAATTATTTCTCGTTGGACAGGTATTCCAGTTGCGAAACTTGTGCAAGGAGAACGTGAAAAATTATTAAATTTAAAAGAGGATTTAAGACGTCGTGTTATGGGACAAGATGCGGCGATTGATTTAGTAGGAGATGCCATTATTCGTGCGCGTGCCGGAATCAAAGATCCACATCGTCCAATCGGTTCATTCTTATTCCTTGGACCTACTGGGGTTGGTAAAACTGAGATTGCAAAAGCTTTAGCTGAATTCTTATTTGATAGTGAAGAGCATATTGTGCGAATTGATATGAGTGAACACATGGAAAAACATGCTGTCTCTCGTTTAGTCGGAGCTCCTCCAGGTTATGTTGGTTATGAAGAAGGTGGACAATTAACAGAAGCAGTTCGTCGTAAACCTTATTCAATTGTTTTACTTGATGAAATTGAAAAAGCACATCCAGATGTCTTCAATATTCTTCTTCAAATCCTTGACGATGGACGTATTACAGACTCACAAGGACGAACAGTTGACTTTAAAAATACAATCATTATTATGACATCAAATATTGGATCACATATCTTGCTTGAAAATCCTGACTTTGAACAGGCTCAAGAACAAGTGCTTGACGTTTTACGTGAATACTTTAAACCAGAATTATTAAACCGAATTGATGAAATCATTACATTTAATCCATTATCATCATCTATTATTTATCAAATCGTGGATAAATTTATTGCACAGTTAAATGCCCGTTTAACAGAGCAACGAATTCATGTCGTGTTAACGGATGCTGCTCATGAGTATGTTGCAAGTGCTGGATTTGACTCTGTGTACGGAGCACGTCCATTAAAACGATTCATTCAACGTACGATTGAAACAAAATTAGCACGTGCTTTAATCGCAGGTCAGATTGAAATGGATACAACGGTGGTTGTTGATGTACAAGATGGAGAAATTGTTTTAAAATTCGAAAAATAAATTCAAAAAACTCATGAAATCAAATTGATTTTATGAGTTTTTTCATTATTTAAACTTTAAGATAAATTTAAGGGTTATCACGTATACTAAAAAATAGTTCGTTATATATATACAAACAGAAATGTATTTCACTATTATAAATGAGTCTCAGTATTAGTACTGAAGTCTTTTTGACACTTAGGCGTCACTATAGTCCAGTTAAAATTTTTACAAGTGTGAAAAACTTATCTGGACTTATATAGAATAGAGTCTTAAGGGGTAGCAAAAATATAAGAAGGAGTTTTATACAATGAAAAATATTAAAAAAGTTTCGAAGGTGTCAGTTGTCTTATATTTATTAGCGATTATTATGCTTGGATTTGGAGCTTATCAAGTGTATGCTTGTTATGCTTATGTGGCTTCAATTGTGGAGCAGGGATTTGTGATATCTGATAGTTTATCAGATGTTGTGAATTATTATATGGCAAATGTCACACCATATGCTTTTTACGCAAGTTGTCTAGGGGGACTTGGTTTTCTAATTCAAAAAGTGTGCGCTTTTGTTAATACGGTGCCAATGTCTTCACAATTGATTGAGGAAGTCACGCCATTAGTAGAAAATGACGAAGTTGAAACAGCAGAGGTCGCTGTAGAAACTCAAGATATTATGTTAGAACAATAAAATAGAAATGATGATTAAAAGAGGTCTTCTGAGACCTCTTTTTTTTGTTTAATCTATGTGATTTTAAAAATAATGAAAATGTTTGAATTAACATCTTCCATATTTTAGTAAAGTGTGTATAATGGGTAAATGATGGTTATTTTGAATAATTAAGGGGCGATCATAATGAATAAATTAAATGATTTTAAAGTGGTTTTACATTAAAAGTTTAGAGGGAGTCTTGCATAAGTAGTTTAAGAAAGTCAGGTGAGGAAGATGCAAGAGTTTAAAAGTATTTTTAAATGGATGGAAGGGCAACGACTAAAAGTAGTCGGAGCCTTAATGGCAACTGCATTTGGAATTGTGTTTTCAACGTTAATTCCACTGGTCAGCCAAACAGCGATTGACATGGTTATTAAACAAACAACTGAAGGGAATCCAACCTTTATATCGGATATTGTTTTATCTGTCTCAAGTTTTAAAGGACAGTTATTAATGTGTGGAGCTTTAATTATGATATTTACAGTGATTAATGCCTTATTTAACTTTTTAAAGGCAAAATGGTCAGCAGAAGCTTCAGAAAATTTAGCGAAAAATTTAAAAGATAAAATGTATCATCATATCCAACAATTATCTTTTATGTATCATAAGCGCGTTGAAACAGGGGACTTAATTCAACGTTGTACATCAGATATTGACACGATACGCCTATTTTTATCCTCTCAACTTGTGGAGATGGGATATGCCGTTTTAATTTTTATTATTATCTTCTCGTTTATGTTATCTTTAAATGTCAAGTTTGCGTTAGTCAGTGTCTGCTTAACGCCAGTTTTATTTGGATTTTGCTTTATCTTCTTTAAAAAAGTAAAGCAATCATTTAAAGAAGCCGATGAATCGGAAGCGAGACTTTCAACGACGTTACAAGAAAACTTAACGGGGGTTCGAGTGGTCAGAGCTTACTGCAACCAAGAATATGAAATTAAACAATTTGAAAAACGTAATCAAGAGTTAAAAGAGAAAAGCTACGTCATGACCAAACTAAATGCACTCTTTTGGTCAAGTTCAGACTTTTTAAGTTTCTTACAAATTGCTGTCGTCATTATCTACGGAGCGTATATTACCATTAAAGGTGACATTACCCTCGGAACACTCCAAGCCTTTATCTCGTATGAATCGATGATTATTTGGCCGGTTCGACAACTTGGACGCGTGTTAACCGATCTTGGAAAAACGACGATATCGGTCAAAAGGATTAATGAAGTATTAAATGAGCCGATTGAATTTGAAGAAGGTCTTCAAAAACCTCAAATCACGGGATCTATCGAATTTGATCACGTTGGATTTGAATATGAAGATCATGACCGTATTTTAAAAGATATTAGCTTTAAAGTCGAAAAAGGTCAGACTATTGCGATTATTGGGCGAACAGGTTCAGGAAAAACAACGCTAATGAACTTATTGTTACGCTTATATGATTATACGGAAGGTTCAATTAAAATTGATGGCGTTGAACTAAAAAAAATCGATCATAAATGGATGCGTGCTCATATTGGGGCTGTTTTACAGGAGTTATTCTTATATTCAAAAACAATTAAACAAAATATTGCCATTGCTAAAAAAGATGCACATGAAGATGAAATTCAATCCGTTGCCAAACTGGCATCTGTTCATCACGTCATTGAAGATTTTGAAAATGGATATGATACCATCGTTGGAGAGCGTGGGGTTACTTTATCAGGGGGACAAAAACAACGTGTTGGAATTGCACGTGCTTTAATTAATGAATGTCCTATTTTAATCTTCGATGATTCATTAAGTGCAGTCGATACCGAAACTGATATTGAAATTCGTCGCGCCTTAAATGAGCGATCAAAAGATGTGACGACTTTTATTATTGCGCATCGTGTCAGCACGGTAAAAGATGCCGATCAAATTATTGTGCTAGATAAGGGACACATTATTCAACGAGGAACACATGAAGAACTTATTCATCAAGAAGGCTTATATCAAACTTTCTGGGAAATTCAAAATCAAAAAGAAGCTGAAGTTCTGAACTTGATGAATGAAGAAAGTGGGGTGTAATAATGGCGAAAGAGTTTGAAGAAGCTGAGTATACAAAGGCCGATTTTAAAACGTGGAAACAGGTCCTCTCATACATGAGTGATGCGAAGCGAGATGTCATCTTGTTATTCATCACGGCAATTACACTTGCTGTTTTAGATACAACCATTCCTCAATTAAATGGGATGGTGATTGATGAATATGTTTTAACGGGGAATTTAGATGGATTAAAAGGATTTGGAATTTTATATTTACTTGTCATTATGCTATTTGGATTTATTGTTTGGTCATTTATTATGTTATCTGACCGATTACAATTACATATTAGTTATCGAATTCGTCAAGATGCGTTTAAGAAATTACAGGAGTTATCTTTTTCATTTTATGACACGTCATCTGTGGGATGGCTGATGTCTCGTTTAACTTCAGATACAAATCGAATTGGCGGAATTTTATCTTGGGGGTTAACGGACGCTGTTTGGGGAACTATGGTCATGATTTTCGTCATGATTGCGATGTTTATTATGAACTGGCAATTAGCACTTATTACGATTGCCGTGTTACCAATTCTAGCGCTTGTGAGTTACTTCTTTCAAACACGCATTTTAAAACAATATCGCCGTGTTCGTAAAATGAACTCTAAAATTACGGGTGCGTTTAATGAGGGAATTACGGGAGCGGTGACAACGAAAACATTAGTAACGGAAGATGATAACTTAGATGAGTTTAGTCATTTGACAAAAGAGATGCGCGATGGTTCTGTTAGAGCGTCAATCATTAATGCAGTTTATTATCCAATTATCGTGGCTCTTGGTAGCGTAGGAATTGCCTTGATTTTATATAAAGGTGGGTTCGACGTGTTTAATGGAAAATTGTCATACGGAGATTTAGTCATCTTTATTTCTTACTCAACGTTGTTTTATGATCCGATTCGAACACTTGCCAACTTATTAACTCGTTTTCAAGATGCTCAAGCATCAGCTGAGCGTGTTATCTCATTAATTAACACGGACTCTGATATTATTGATCGACCTGATGTTATCAAAAAATATGGGCAAATTGGAAATCTAAAAAAAGAAAACTGGGAACCCCTTCACGGAGATATTGAACTGATTGATGTTGGATTTAAATATAAATCTGGTGAAACAGTAATGGAACATATGAATCTTAAGGTGAAAGCTGGTAGCAGTGTAGCGATTGTTGGACCCACAGGTGCTGGAAAAAGTACGATCGTTAACTTGATTTGCCGTTTCTATGAACCAACGAGTGGTCAAATTTTAATTGATGGTGTCGATTATCGCGAAAGATCTCAAGAATGGCTACATTCTCATTTAGGATATGTGCTACAAACGCCACAACTATTTAGTGGAAGTATTAAAGAAAATATTCGTTATGGAAAGCTGGATGCAACAGATGAAGAAATCATTGAAGCAGCAAAACTTGTCAATGCACATGAGTTTATTATGGAGTCAGCTGATGGTTATGACACTGTCATTGGTGAGGGCGGTTCAGGTTTATCAACGGGGCAAAAACAATTAATTTCATTTGCTAGAGCCTTGATTGCTGATCCAGCCATTTTAATCTTAGACGAGGCGACAGCTTCAATTGATATTGAAACAGAAAAGCTTATTCAAGATGCGATTCAGACTTTACTAAAAGATCGAACAAGTTTCATTATTGCCCATCGTTTATCAACGATTGTCAATGCGGATGAAATCTTATTACTTAAAAATGGTGAGATTTCTGAAAAAGGAACGCATGCACAGTTGATTGCACAAAAAGGTGATTACTATCAACTTTATATGGGACAATTTGAAAAAATAAAATAGTAAAAAGGTGAAGCGATTAATGTCGCTTCACCTTTTTTATATGGAAATAGAAATGTCTTTAATATCAATCAATTTAATATTTAATACTGGGTCTCCTATCCTTGAAGACATATGTGAAGAAAGAGTTATTCAAACATGAAAATCTATCTGAACTTATTCTAAAACAAAAAGTTTTGTCGAGTTGTAACGCTATTTGTGGTGATTTTAGATAATCATGAATGAAATGATAGTTGTAAAAATAACTAAAACGATTGAGGAAAGAAGGAGTTGATTGATGTCTTCCCATTTTGAGGCCTGTTTATGTTCATAGAATTCTTCGAAGGTATGAAAAATTTTTTCACCCGTTTCTTCATCATAGTCGTTTTGTTTATCGATATTTTTTTTCGTTGGCCAATATTTTGGTAAGAAAAAGAGGACATAACGTTTTGTTTTTTGCCATGAATATTGGAACGTATAGAAAGCACCTTGATCTAAAATCCATTTAAAGCAGTAGATGCAGAAAAATAGTAGTGCAACTAGGAATAATGTGTTAATCATATTGATTAGTGAAAAGTGGCTAACAAATTGTTTGAAAATTAACGATAAGTCTGTTACTGAAAAATGATTAAATAAACTTTTAATTTCCCCCAAAATGTTAAAACGCACGATGCTTTGTGTCATTAAGAAGAAGGTCGTTATGCCAAGCATCCATGCAATGGATTTAAAAAATACTGAATATCTTTGTGTCATAGCTCATCACCTCTGAAATTTTTAGACTATTATAACAGATATTTACAGTAATGTGTATGAAAGTAAAGATAACTCAGGACATTTTTATTTAATTTATAAAATTTAAACTTATATTTTGGGTATTTTTAGTGAATTTATACAGTATATTTATTTTTTATTAACAAATAACGCTTTCAAACCAGAAAAAGGGATTTACAAATGGGGGAGTCGATTATAAAATAGTAACAAGTATCAAAATATGGTACAAAATATTCCAATTTTGGAAACAAAATTGAAGGGGGAAGTAACATGAATAAGAAATTATTAACTGTGTTTGCTGCTGCTTTCTGTGCCTTCGGATTAGTTGCATGTTCATCTGATAAAAATGCAACTGAAACACCGAGTACTGAGAGTACGACTCAATCACAAACAACAGACTCAACGTCTAAAAAAGTGTTAAAACTATTACAAACTTCTAACATTCCATCATTAGTACCATGGGCTGCAACAGATTCAGCTTCATTCTTAATGCTTGGAAATATCTTAGAAGGATTAGTAGTATTTGGAGAAAACGGATCAATTGAACCGGGAGCTGCAGAGTCTTGGGAAATCTCTGAAGACGGTTTAACTTACACATTCAAATTACGTGAAGATTCAAATTGGGTTAAAGCTGATGGATCAGTTTATGCTCCTGTAACAGCAAATGACTTTGTTTATTCTTGGAAAAAACTAATTGACCCAACAAGTGGTGCTCAATATAACTTCATGATTCAAACTGCAGGAATCAAAGGAGCTAATGATGCTTTAGGATTAGCAGAATCAATCGTATCTTACGATACATATAAATCAGATTTAGAAGCTTTAAAATTAAGCGATTATAAAGATAATGATACACAAACAGCACAAGCTCAATATGATGAAGCTAAAGCTGACTTAGAAGTGAAAATGGCTTCAGCTGAAGAAGCAATTTTAGCATTAGGTTTTGCATCAGTTGATGCAGCACGTACTGATATGTCTGAATTAATTGATGCATTAGGTGTAACGGCAGTTGATGAGTACACATTAAAAGTAGAGTTAGAAACTCCAACGCCATACTTCTTATCATTAATGGCATTCCCTTCATTCTATCCAGTAAATGAAGCGTTCGTTAATGAAGTAACTGAAGATAAATTTGGTACAAATGTTAATAACTTTATTTACAATGGTCCATTTGTATTTAAAGATTGGAAAATTTCTGAACGTTTCTACATTGAGAAAAATGTTAACTACTGGGATAGTGAAAATGTAGCATTAGATGGTGTAGATTTCCGTGTTGTACCAGGTATCGATAACAATACAGCGGTTGGATTATACTTAGAAGGATCAATCCAATCAATTGGTTTATCAGGTGCTAACGTTCAAACTTATGGTTCACGTCCAGATGCCGTTGCTTATGGGGACACTGGAATGTTCTACTTAGAAGTTAACAACGGTAAAGGTGCTATGACTCCTGAGAAAACATTACTTGCTAACACTGATGCTCGTAAAGCAATTAATATGGCAATTAACAAAGCATTTATCACAGACAATGTATTCGCAAATGGTTCATTACCAGCAGATTACTTTGTACCTAAAAACTTTGTTTACGGACCAGCAGATACAGCTTATGAAGGTGTAGATTTCCGTAATGTAAATGAAGAAAATGCAAATGGATACAACTCTTATAATCCTGAAGAAGCAGCAAAATTATGGGCAGCAGCTCGTGAAGCGACAGGGGTTACACAAGCATTAGAATTAGAAATCATTATCTTCGAAGGTGATAGTGCCGCTCAAGTTGGGGCAGCTATTAAAAATGACTTAGAGGCTAATTTAGGTGACGAGAACTTAACAATCAAGTTATCAGTTTTACCATTTGCTGAAAAGTTAGCTCGTTCGACTTCAGGTGATTACCATATGGTATGGTCTGGATGGTCTCCTGATTATGCAGATCCAATGACATTCTTAGATATGTTTACAACTGGAAATGGTCAAAATAAATTAGGTTATTCTAATGAAGAATATGATGCATTAATCGCTGCAGCTAAAACAGGTGATTTAGTAACTGATTTAGAAGCACGTTTTAAAGCATTAGCAGATGCAGAAGAAATCTTATTAGGTGAAGATCAAGCCTTCATTCCTTTATATCAACGAGGAAGTGTTGGATTACGCGATCCTAAATTATTAAATTACTGGCCACAACAAGTAGGACCTGACTACTTCTTCAAGTGGACAGATATTGCTGAGTAAAAATGACGCTTAAAAAAGTCATCATTCTAGCTCAGTGAATTAAATTTTAAGTTTTAAAACATGAAAACAGCTATTGAATAAATGAAAAATTCTATTTATTCAATAGCAAATAGCAAGCATAAGGCTAATCATTTAGTCTTATGCTTATTTAAAATCAATTAGCTTAAAAAATAGATTTAAAAAAAAGTTAATGCGTATTAATCTTTTTAAATCTATTTTTTAATAAGAATCAAAAAATTATGATAGCTAGTTGTGGGAGACATATTGAACTTAAAAAAGAAAGGGGAGAGTTAAAATATGTTTAAATATATTATTAAACGTATTGGTTATATCGTCATCACACTATTTTTAGTTTTAACGGTTAACTTCCTGTTATTACAGCTGATGCCTGGTGGACCTTTTGAAGATCCAAAGTTATCAGATGCACAAAAGACAATTCTTGAAAATAAATACGGATTAAATGATCCAGTTCCAGTGCAATATACACGCTATATGACAGGTGTGTTAAAAGGAGATTTTGGGACATCATTCAAGTTACAGAACCAAGAAGTATCGGATTTAGTTTTATCTCGTATTCCATATACGATTAAACCAGGGGCTATTGCCTTAGTAGTTGGGGTAACAGTCGGAATTATCCTTGGAGCCATTGCCGCAATGAACCGAAACACGGTTTGGGATCATTTAATTACGATTATTGCTGTACTAGGGGTTTCGATTCCATCCTTCGTTTTAGCATCTTTCTTACAATATTTTATTTGTAATAAACTTGGTTGGTTACCTTATCTTTACCAATCATACGACCCAATTCGTGGGGTAACACGTTTAGCAGAATTTAAATCATTAATTTTACCATCCTTATCGTTAGCAGTACCAGTTATTGCATCATTAATGCGATATATGCGAAGTGAATTAATTGAAGTATTAAATACAGATTATATTCTTTTAGCACGTGCAAAAGGATTAACAAAATCACAAGTCATTACACGTCATGCTTTACGTAATGCCTTAATTCCGGTTATTACAGTTATTGGACCGATGTTAATTTCGATTATGACAGGAAGTTTAGTTATTGAACAATTCTTTGGAGTACCAGGATTAAGTAAGTTAATGTTAGATGCGGTTACAATGAATGACTATTTCTTAACACTTGGAATTGCTTTCTTCTATAGTTTCTTATACGTTGTTGTCATCTTAATTATCGATATTTTATACGGAATTATTGACCCTCGTATTCGTCTTGCAGGAGGTGGAAAATAATGATTTCTAAGAAATTTGATCCAGAATTATTTGAGCGTGCGCAGTTAAATCATGCAAAAGGGGATGAAATCAAGACAGAAAGTTTAAACTTCTGGCAAGATGCTTTCCGCCGTTTACGCCAAAATAAGCCATCAATTATTTCTTTATATGCGATTATTCTTTTAGTTGTTGTTTCATTCTTAGCACAAATGATTGGACCAAAACACTCAAATGGAAATGCTGTTCGTTATGATCAAACTCCAATCATTATTGAAGAATCGACTGGCGTTGCAATTGAAAAAGGTCGTTTGAATTATTTACCGCCTCGTATTCCAGGAATTGAAAAACTTGGAATTGCGGATGGAACAATGAAAAAAGACTTAACAAACCTAGAATTAATGGTCGGAAGTAATTTACCTGAAGACATTAGTAAATTAAATTCACCTTTAACAAAAGCTGAGTTTGTTGAAGCCTTAGGAATTAAATATCATCCATATGATTATCAAATTATTTCATGGACAGGTGAGGGAGAAAATAAAGAAGTAACCATTCAGTTAACGGGGTCAAGCACAACTGAAACGGTACCTGTTAGTGAGTTAATGAGTGAATACTCTTCGTACAGTGATTTAGATTCATTTGAATTCATTAGTAGTAGCGTTGACCAATATGGTGTTCAGATGCTAAAAGTTAAAGTCAATGTCTATGTTAAAAACAATATTGAACATTTATACTTCTATTTTGGTACAGATGAGTTAGGCTTTGATGTTTGGACTCGTTTATGGACAGGGGTTCAAGTTTCTTTATTAATTGGATTCTTATCATTAATTATTGACTTTACAATTGGTATTTTATACGGATCAATCGCTGGATTCTATGGAGGAACTGCTATTGATAACGTTATGATGCGTATTACAGAAATTTTGGGAAGTATTCCAACAACCGTTGTTTTAATTATCTTTATTACCATTCGAGATCCATTCATTGATGGGATAGAGAGCTTATTACATTTAAAATTATCTAATGTACAGGCATCATTTATTACGTTAATTATCGCCATGAGTTTAACAGGATGGATTTCAGTTGCTCGTGTCGTTCGTGCTCAATATTTAAAATTAAAAGATCAAGAGTTCGTTATGGCTTCAACAACACTTGGAGCAAGTAGTACTCGTATTATTTTCAAACACCTATTCCCAAATATTATCGGACAATTAGTTGTTATGGCAACTTTCTCGATTCCAGGAGCTATTGCAACTGAGGCGATGTTATCATTCATTGGTTTAGGTCTTCCAATTCCAATGTCATCACTTGGGGTATTATTAAGTAACGGTAATAAAGTTATGACAAGTTATCCATATTTAATGATTATTCCATCATTCTTTATGGTGTATTTAATGCTTGCGATTAACTTATTAGCGAATGGTCTTCGCGATGCGTTAGACCCACGTTTACGCGGTAAATAGAAAGGGACGGTGACGAATACATGAAGAAAATCTTAGATGTTGAAGATTTAACTATTACATTCGATACATTTGCAGGTCCTGTCTCTGCAGTTCGTGGTGTGAGTTTTACTCTACATGAGGGCGAAACTCTAGCGATCGTTGGAGAATCAGGATCAGGGAAATCAGTTGCATCAAAAGCCATTATGGGGATTCTTGCTGAAAATGGTAAAGTAACAGATGGATCGATCTTATATACAAAAGAATCAGGGGAACAAATTGATTTAGCCAAATTAACAGAGCGTGAATATCATCAAGTTCGTGGTAAAGAGATTGCCATGGTATTCCAAGATCCAATGACGTCATTAAATCCAACGATGACGATTGGAAAACAAATCATGGAACCGATTATTAAACATCAAAAATGTTCGAAAGCAGAGGCAAAAAAACGTGCAGAAGAATTAATTAGTTTAGTTGGAATTAGTGATGCAGACAAGCGTATGAAGCAATATCCTCATCAATTCTCAGGAGGGATGCGCCAACGTATCGTTATTGCAGTTGCCTTAGCATGTAATCCTCGTATTTTAATCTGTGATGAGCCAACCACAGCTCTTGATGTAACCATCCAAGCACAGATTTTAGAATTGATTAAAGAAATTCAAGCTAAAACAAATGTTGCTGTTATTTTCATCACGCACGACTTAGGAGTGGTGGCGAATGTAGCAGACCGTGTCGCTGTTATGTATGCAGGACGTGTTTGTGAAATTGGAACTAGTGATGAAATTTTCTATAATTCTTGTCACCCATATACTTGGGGATTATTGGCGTCAATGCCTGATTTAGATACAAAAGAGGAGTTATTATACGCCATTCCAGGAACACCTCCTAACCTTTTAACGCCGCCAAAGGGAGATGCTTTTGCACTTCGTAGTGAGTATGCTTTAAAGATTGATTTTGAGGAACAACCACCCATGTTTAAAGTAAGTGATACTCATTATGCAGCAACTTGGTTATTACATGAACAAGCTCCTAAAGTAACACCACCGGCTGCTGTTTTACGTCTTCGTGCTAAAGGGGGATATGATCATGAGTAATCAAGAACGTGAAGTTTTATTAGAAGTTAAAAATTTAAAACAGTATTTTAAAATTAATCGTCATATCACAGTTAAAGCCATTGATGATATTTCATTTAAAATTTATAAAGGTGAAACATTTGGTTTAGTTGGAGAATCAGGTTCAGGAAAATCAACAACTGGACGTAGTATTATTCGTTTATATCAACCAACAGCTGGAGAAGTTATCTTTAAAGGAAAAAACATTGCAAAAAAATTATCGAAAGCTGAGAAAGCTGAAGTATGTCAAAAAATGCAAATGATTTTTCAGGATCCAATGGCATGTTTAAATCCTCGTATGCGTGTGATCGACATTATTGCCGAGGGAATTGACATTCATAAATTAGCTAAAACAAAACAAGAACGTGAAGAAAAAGTTTATCGAATTTTAGAAGCAGTTGGATTAAGTAAAGATCATGCTGGACGTTATCCTCATGAATTTTCAGGTGGGCAACGTCAACGTATTGGGATTGCTCGTGCCTTAGTGACAAATCCAGAGTTTATTATTGCGGATGAGCCAATTTCAGCGCTTGACGTTTCAATTCAAGCACAGGTTGTTAACTTAATGAACTTGCTTAAAAAAGAATTTGGATTAACGTATTTATTTATTGCGCATGACCTATCAATGGTTAAATATATTTCAGACCGTATTGGTGTTATGCACTTAGGACGCTTAGTTGAACTTGGAAGTGCAGAAGATATTTATGAGCGTGCGATTCATCCCTATACTCGTTCATTATTATCAGCAATTCCTTTACCAGATCCAAATTATGAACGTAATCGTCAACGTATTGTCTATGATAAATCTAAAGTGGATTACTATGCAGGAGAGTGGACAGAAGTTAGTCCTGGACACTTTGTCCTTGGAACAGCTGAAGAAATTAAAACTTGGCAAAACGAACGATAACTTAATCATAAAAAGATGTATCGAATTAGATACATCTTTTTACTATATACAAACGGGAAAAGCGTCATCATTTTATAATCAGACTTAGTCTTCAAGCCATTAGTAGATGGTGCCCCTTTTAAGGAGTTTTAACGCATCATGATAAAAGGATGGACATTAGATTCGGAGGTTAAGTAGCGAGTAAAACGAGCTCTGAACTTTTCTCAACTGTTTGGATATAAAGGAAGAAATCCGATGTTTTGTGGATGAATCTAGTAGTTGAAGCGTAGATTGCCACAGGCAATTGCTAGGTAAAGTAAAAGTTTTCTAAATGTGAAAAACTTATCTAGAACAATCGATGTATCCTTTTTTAGTTCGTTGAATTGTATTTATCTGGGAAAAATGTTGTTTGATGTGGATTAACAATATTTATTATTTTATAACTAAATTTATTTTTTATATTTTACTTGTATTTTCCTTATGAGTTCGATACAATTTTAAAGAAATAAATCATATCATTTGACAAATAGGTAGAAATAGGACATGTATAACAGTTCTAGCTGGAGTAAAACTAATAATATTAAATATTATACGTTG
This sequence comes from Turicibacter sp., assembly GCF_017941855.1. NCBI lineage: Bacteria > Bacillati > Bacillota > Erysipelotrichia > Erysipelotrichales > Turicibacteraceae > Turicibacter > Turicibacter sp. The sequence continues at coordinate 61,399 of NZ_JAGAVR010000011.1, forward strand.
TCAGTCTTTAATGTGTATTGTACAATAGAGAAGATAGTGCTTGACTATCGTGGAGGGATAATAAATGATTGAAATTTATACATCGCCAAGTTGTTCTTCATGCCGTAAAGCTAAAAAATGGCTAGATGAATACGGGATTAAATATATTGAAAAAAATCTTTTTGTCACAAAGATTACAAGAGAAGATATAAAAAATATTTTAGAAAAAACGGAAAATGGTTTTGAAGATATTATTTCAACTCGCTCAAAAGCATTTAAAGAAAACAATTTAGATGCAGATGAAATGACAATTAATGAGTTATTAGATTTTATCGTTGCGAATCCAAGTGTTTTAAGACGCCCGATTATTGTCGATAAACATCGTCTTCAAATTGGATATAACGATGAAGAAATTCGTTGTTTCTTACCGCGTGAGTTACGCAATGTCATGTATTGTAATAATTGTGATAACTGTAATTGTTCATATGTCAAAGCATTAGAACGTGCGTTAAGTGATAATTTTATTGAACAAACAGAAGTTAAGTAAAACAGTATTGAAGTAGCATTCTACTTCAATACTGTTTTTTTTTTATGCAAAAAAACAAAAATGGACATAAAGAGTAGGAATAAAGAATAGAATGAATTGAGTTCTTACAATGACTAATAATCCAAACAGCTACTTGAAACTAGTTGTTTTTTTATAAGAAACAAAATGAATGTTAAGAGATGTCAGGGTATCTAAATCAAAGTGATGGAGGGGAAGAGATGATTAATTTAAATGAAATACTGCATCGACTTGTTGCCGACTATTCTGAATTAGGAGAAGTTGTTGGTTTAACGATGGCTGGTTCTAAAGCAGCAAGTTTACAAGATGATTTATCGGATATTAATTTAGATGTTTATTTAGTAAATCCTTTGACGGAAGAAAAAAGACGACAAATAATTTTAAAATATGCGACAAAAATAGAGATGAATTATCCATCCTTCGTCACAAGTGATCATTTTCTCTTGAGTGATTTTCCAGTTGAGATTACGGTTTCGTTTATTATTTTGTCAGAACTTGAGCAGGAATTATATGATGTAATGGAACGTCATGTAGCAAAGGTAGGCTATACGACGTGTTTTATTCGTAATTTTATGGATTCCACCATTTTGTTTGATAAAGGGGGACGCCTAAAAGCGTTGTATGAAAAGTACGCAACTACTTATCCCAAGCAACTAAAGGAAAATATTATTGATTTAAATTTTCCTCTATTAAAAGATAGTTTCTCTTCTTATTATCATCAACTTGAACAAGCGATTATTCGCCAAGACACGTTGAGTATTCCACCAAGAGTCAGCAAGTTTTTAGCGAGTTATTTTGATATCATTTTTGCGATAAATGAAGTTTATCATCCGGGGGAAAAGCGTCTTATTCAAATCATGGAAGATAGTTGCGATATTTATCCGACCAATTTGAATGAAAAAGTTAAACAACTAATGGGCTATGCCGCACAAGGTGATATTCAATTTTTAGATATCATGGATGAGATGATTAGAGGACTTGAAGAAGTTTTAAATGAGCAAAATACTGCTTCTTGAAAAAGATAATCGTTAAAATAAGCGTATATCATGTTAGGTGATAACATGTTAACAGCAAAATTAAACAATCAACTCATTGATTTAACAGGACTTAGTCGAAACGAAATTATACAAAAGCATCAAAACCACTTACCTTACATATGCCCACATTGCGAGGGGGACATGATATTAAAGTATGGGATGAAAAAAAGAGCTCATTTTGCTCATAAAGTGCCATGTGAATATCAATGTTCTGAATCTGAAAGTGAGGAGCATAGAATTTCAAAATTTTTACTTGCCTCGTACCTAGAACGTCAAGGGGCAACCTCTATCAGGATTGAAAAAAGATTTCAAGATATCTTACGAATTGCCGATCTTTATTTTGAATGGAATCATCAAGCTTATGTTATTGAAATTCAAAAAAGTGCTATAAGTCAAAGCTTGTTTGAATCGCGAGTTCAAGACTATCGTTCAAAAGGAATTGAGGTCCTATGGGTTTTTATTGGAGATTTGAAGGAAAAGCCTCAAACCTATTTAATAAATAAAGTCATGGCTTTAAATAAACATCATCCACTGATTCATCTAAATATTATGACCGAAGAAGTTACTCTCTTTAATCAAATTATTTGGCTTAACCCAAAAGAGGTTAAAGCACAGGCAAATCGAGTATATTTAAAAAATTTACAGATGACCGATTTGCTAAATGATCAAGAAGCGTGTGAAGGTGTTAATTTAACACAATGGTTAGCGATAAAAAAAGAATTTAGATGTATTAAATGGCAACAATACATCAAAAGTGAAAGAGAGTTGGTTAGACTTTGCTATGGGCATCGTCTAACACTCTCGCTTATGCCATCTGAAGTTGGATGGCCCATTGCGAATCATCAGGGATTTACCAAACCACTTTTTATTTGGCAAGCGTATGTCTTAATTGGTTTCATTATGTCGAAAGAGATTGGAAGTTTTTTTAACCTGACGGATTTAGTTAATAGATTAAAAGGTCACTATCACTTAAAAATTGATCAATATGCCATTAAAGCTTTGAAGGCTTATCTTTTGATTTTAGCTCGTTTACAGATTATATCCAATCACAAGGGGTATTATGAAGTGTTAAAGTATCCCCGTGTTTATCATCAGTTAGAAGAAGTGTTAGAAGAGGATAGAAAAGTTGGCAATTTATTAAAACAAAAAAACTAGCCTTAGGCTAGTTTTTCTTTTTATTCATCGCATTGGTTGCACGTTTAATTTTATTTTCAGTTTCACGCGTTGGGATATGATATTGTTTTAAAAGGTCATTGAAATGACGTAATCCCACTTCATAGTCAGTGACTTCATATTCTAATTCATAGTCAATCACATCAGAGTAAAAGCTCTTATCTAACACAAGAAGACCTTCTTTATAAGGCACTTCAGCACGTTTGGTTGTTAAGTCAGTGATGACTAGAAGATGATTAACATCAACGGATAAAGATTGTAAGGCCTCATACACGGGACCTTTCACTAAAACTTTATCGTATTTTAAAGCTTGATAATCTTGTTTGGTAATCATTTGATTCGTTTCAAGTAAACCGACGGCTTGTTTTGTTTTTAAGGTTAATTCATAAGTACTGTTTTTAACACGGATACGAAGAGCCGCTTCAAGTTTTTTTAACTGTCCTGTCGGCGTATCAAAGTACACATTTTTTTGCGTCCACAGTTGTTCTTCGTTAATCGAAAACTTATTTAAAAGTTGTTGATATTCTTGTTCAGTTAGCATATTCTTGAACTCAATTTCAAGATTTGTTGCCATTAAAATCACCTCTATATTTTATTATGACGTATCCTCGTGTTATAATCAATAATAGATAGTTATAATTGTCACTAACTTGAAAAAAAGTATATGAAAACCATTTGAAAGTAAACGTAAAAGAGAGGAATTAGAGGTGAATGTTTAATGGATTGGTTAAGTTTTTTTGAGCCTTATGAATTAGCATTACAAGAATTAAAAATCAATTTAAGGGGAATTAGGCAACAATATAAAACAAAAGGGCTCCATTCACCCATTGAATTTGTCGATGGGAGGGTTAAAACTATCTCAAGTATTTTAGATAAGCTTGAACGAATGGGGTTATCTATTAATGCAATAGATGAAGTGTATGATATTGCGGGAATTCGAATTAACTGTCAGTTTGTCGAAGATATTTACATGGTCGTCGATTTATTGACAAAACGTCACGATCTTGAAATTGTAGAAACGAGAGATTACATTTTAAATCAACGCGACAGCGGTTATCGCTCGTATCACATTCATGCTTACTATCATCTAGAAACCATTGATGGGATGAAAAAAGTATTAGTTGAGTTCCAAATTCGAACGCTTGCGATGAATTTCTGGGCAAGTATTGAGCATTCTTTAAACTATAAATACGATGGTCAAATTCCAGATCAAATTAAAGATCGCTTAAAACAAGCGGCTGAAGCAGCTGGATGGCTTGATCGACAAATGTCAGAGATTCGCGATGAAATCGCTGAAGCACAGAAAACATTTGAAAAACGAAAAACAGATGAATACCGTATTATTGAACCACCCACAAGTCTTGTCAATGTGAATGAAGACTATGTAATTAAACAACAAAAAGGTGACTAATATGAAAGTTTCGATTTACGCAAATGAACGCGAAAATTCTCAAGAAGTAAAAGCACAGCTTTTAAAAAGGCTTCAAGCTGCTTCGGTTGAAATAGATGATGAGTATCCAGATATCGTCTTTACCATTGGTGGAGATGGAACGGTTTTACATGCCGTCCATCATTATTTATACTTAATTGAAACAGTTAAATTTATTGGAATTCATACGGGGCACCTTGGATATTACACGGACTGGCTGCCAACAGAATTAGATGATTTAATTACCTTTATCCATCAAGATGCACAAAAAATTAGTGAATACCCATTACTGTCAATTAAACTCTGCTATGATGAAAGGGACTGTCATCAGTTATATGCGTTTAATGAGATGACGATCTTAAATGCGTTTCGAACTCAACACTTTAACGTCACGATTGGTGATTTGTTTTTTGAATCATTTAGAGGGACTGGTCTCTGTCTTTCAACACCAACCGGAAGTACCGCCTATAATAAATCATTAGGGGGAGCTATTTTATATCCGAGTTTATCTGCTTTTCAAATGACAGAGATTGGATCAATTAATAATAATGTGTATCGTACGATTGGATCACCGTTGATTATTCCAAAAGAACAAATGGTCATCTTAGAGTCAGAAAACTTTGAGGATATTACAATTACAAGAGATCATTTGTATGCCACTTATAAGCATATTAATCGTGTTAAAGTGACGCTTTCTGATCGTAACGTCAAATTTATTAAACGTCATGATGTACCATTTTGGGGACGTGTAAAAGATCATTTTCTATAGAAAAATTGAAATGTTTTGAAAGGACCTTTCAATATTGGGGCAGATATTAAAAAGTCTTGATAAAATTTATCTGGACTTATCTATCAGAATTAAAAGTTAAGGTGGAATCTATGAGTTTAACATTAACCTATGAAATCAAAGCAGCAGATGATCAAACCTTACTGCTTAATTTTTTGAAAAAACAAGACATTTCTAAAAAAGCCATTGTTGCGACGAAACATCGTGGTGGAAATATGGAAGTGAATGGTGAGCATCAAAATGTTCGCTATCTTTTAAAAGAGGGAGATGTCTTAGTGATTACATTTCCTGAAGAAGAGAGAAGTACAGGGCTGACTCCGTATGAGATGCCGCTTGATGTAGTGTACGAAGACGAGTATTTACTGGTCATCAACAAACCAGCAGGCATTCCAACGATACCCTCTTTACGTCACCCAGAAAAAACGCTCGCCAACGCTCTCATTCATTATTACAATGAGCATGAGATTGCCTCGACGATTCACTTTGTCAATCGGTTAGACCGTGATACGTCCGGGCTTTTAATGGTCGCTAAGTACCGCCACATTCACCATTTGCTAACGAAAGATGTGAAGCAGATTAAGCGCAAGTATTATACGCTTGTCAAGGGAGTGATGGGAAAAAATTCAGGGACTGTTCATGCGCCGATTGCAAGAGAATCCGAAGGAAATGTGCGACGTTGTGTTCGTGCAGATGGTGATGATTCAATTACCCATTATCAGGTGCTTGAAGTATGGGAAAAATCGACGCTTGTCGAGTGTGAACTTGAAACAGGACGAACACATCAAATTCGGGTCCATATGAATTATTTAGGTCATCCCTTAGTTGGGGATACACTGTATGATGAATTCGCGTTAGAGCTAGAAGAGGGACATCTCTTACATAGCTATGAACTAAGCTTTACTCATCCGATTACAAAAGAGAGACATCTTTTTCAAACAGATTTACCTAAACGTTTTAAAGCCTTAAAAAAGGGACAAGAATGTTAAACACTGTAGTGCACCCCAAATGTTAGACTTAAAAATCTAATGTTAGGGGTGTTTTTCTATGGCTAAATATAGCTCAGAATTTAAGTTGCATGTTGTTAACGAGTATTTGCAGGGAACTTTAGGTTACCGTTTGCTCGCTAAAAAA
>NZ_JAGAVR010000111.1:0-11828 GCF_017941855.1 Turicibacter sp.
GATATCTTAGCTAAAGATATTGAATTAATGAAAGAAGCGAACTGTAATGTCGTTAGTATCGGGATGTTCTCTTGGGCAATGCTAGAGCCAGTTGAAGGTGTTTATAACTTCGATTGGATGGCTAATGTCATTGATCGTTTATATGAAAATGGAATTTATACAATTTTATCTACACCAAGTGGAGCACGACCTAACTGGTTAGCACAAAAATATCCAGAAGTTTTACGTGTTGAAAAAAATCGTGTCCGTAACTTATTTGGACTTCGTCATAATCACTGTTACACTTCACCTATTTACCGTGATAAAGTGGCACAAATTAATGGAGAGTTAGCAAAACGTTTTGCCAATCATCCGGGTGTTATTTTATGGCACTTATCAAATGAATACGGTGGTGAATGTCATTGTCCACTTTGCCAGGAAGCATTCAGAAATTGGTTAAAAGAAAAATATAAAACATTAGATGCTATTAATGATGCCTGGTGGACAACATTCTGGAGTCATCGTTATACATCTTGGGATCAAATCGAAAGTCCCGCACCACATGGTGAAATGATGGTTCATGGTTTAAACTTAGATTGGAATCGTTTCGTTAGCGATCAAACAATCGATTTTATTCGTCACGAGCGTGATAGTGTTAAACCATTTAATCCAAAATTACCAACAACCATCAACATGATGTATTATTTCTTTGGAATTAATTACTTCGATTTAAAAGATGAAATTGATATCGTTTCTTGGGATAGCTACCCGGTTTGGCATAAAGCAACATCAAGTGATTTAAATATCAGTTGCGATACAGCCATGATGCATGATATTATGCGCTCAATTAAAAATGAACCTTTCTTATTAATGGAAAGCACGCCAAGTATGACAAACTGGCAAAATGTCGCGAAACTAAAAAAACCTGGTATGCATATGCTTTCTTCTATGCAAGCTGTTGCTCACGGTTCAAACTCTGTTCAATACTTCCAGTGGCGTAAGAGCCGTGGATCATCGGAAAAATTCCATGGTGCGGTAGTCGACCATTATGGAAAAAGTGATACACGAGTATTCAATGACGTCAAAGAGCTAGGGGCCCGTCTAAAAGGATTATCAGATATTTTAAAAACCAATACTCATCCTGAGGTTGCCATTTTATTCGATTGGGATAATCGCTGGGCAATCGATGATATGCAAGGACCTCGTAATATCGGAATGCACTATAAAGAAACGGTTCAAGAACACTATAAGGCATTCTATGAAATGGGAATTCCAGTTGATTTCGTGGATATGAGCTGTGATATCTCAAAATATAAAGTATTTGTCGCTCCGATGATGTACATGCTTAAATATGGATTTGAAAATAAAATTAAAGAATTCGTTGCAAATGGTGGAACACTCGTGACTACTTACTGGAGTGGCATCGTGAATGAAACTGATCTTTGCTTCCTTGAAGGAACCCCTCACGGTTTAATGGAGGTTGTGGGTCTTCGCAGTGAAGAAATTGATGGATTATTTGATGGAGAAACCAACAGTGCTTCTTCTATCTCATCTCATTGGTTAACAGAAAAAGACTGCTACACCTCATCAGAACTTTGTGACTTAGTCATCCCAAGTACCGCACAAACGTTAATGAAATACAATGAAGACTTCTACAAAGGAATGCCTGCCCTAACCTTAAATCATTTCGGTAAAGGACAAGCGTTCTATATCGCAACTCGTTTTGAAGAATCATTCTACCATGACTTCTACTCTCAATTAGTACAGGAACTTGAATTATCAACGATCCCTGATTTCAATGTTCCTAAAGGAGTTATCGTTTCAACGCGTGATAACTATCGATTCATCCAAAACTTTAACAATCATGAAGTAGAAGCGGAGGCTTTACCAACTCATTACACTGTCGTAGATACTGATAAAGATATCCACCAAAACTTTATTTTAAAACCATTTGAAGTTTTAATTGTAAAAGGCTAAATATCAAAAGGCTAGTTACCTATCCCTGTGGTAACTAGCCTTTTGATTAACTTTCAATATTTAAAATAGTTAATACCTCTTCAAGAGATTTCACACGATAATCTGCTTGCAATTCAGGTTCTCTATTTCCACTTTCATAAAAACACGTTTTAACCTTGGCCTTTTGTCCTAGAAGAGTTTCAATTTCTCTATCTCCAACAATCATCGCTTCCTTTGGATGAATCTGATACTTGTCTAGTAAGTAATATATTGCCTCAGGATCTGGTTTTCGCGCAAATTGATTATCTTTTGTCACGATCTCTGTGAATAATTCGACCATTCCATTCTTTCTTAAAATGTCGTAAGTAGTACTCCCTCGATGCGTCAAAATGTAATTATATCTTCCCGCCTCTTTAATTCTTTGACAAACCTCTTTAGCATATGGAAATGGTAACATGTTTGATAAATCAATGTGACTTTTTTCATCTTGATATACCTCAGTTAATTCTTCACCTAATAAAAACTGATTTTGATAATATTGAACGGCTGTTTTTTCAGAATTCAAAAATAGCTTTAAAACCTCATCATACTCAGCTTCAATTTCATACTTTTTTAATGCTCTTAAAAAGGCATTGACCATTCCCGGATAGGAATCAAATAGTGTGCCGTCAAAATCCCAAATAATATGTTTAATCATCATCATGGTCCCTACTCATTTATCCTTAAATTAATTCAATATGATTTAAATCTAATTTATATTTAACATCCTTACGCTCCACAATCACATTAATTTTTTCTTTTAATTCAGGATCTTCCATTAGCTTCATCATTAATTCTTTTGTTGGATTAATCGCATATGGTGTTCCAACATGATGGAACATTGTTAAATCCCCTGTCGTATCTCCATAGGCGTAGCTTTGGCTTAAATCAATATCATACTTTTCAACTAACTCACGAAGTGCTTTTTGCTTACTAACCGCATCCCACATTGGAATCACTTCACCATTATATCTTCCTGCTTCATCCGTTTCATAAATCGTTCCTCTGAAATCATCCATTTTATATTTAGCCGCCATTTTACTAACTAATTCAATTGGCGAACCTGAAATAGCAATCACAATATGACCTTGCTCCTTGTGCCATTTCATACGCTCACGAGAAAATGTATAAATACGATCACCTTTTTGGTTAATGACTTTTTGTGCAACGTGATCGATATGTTCTTTACTAACTCCTAAAATAGCTTGTTTATAAGCATCGACCATCTTCAATAAGTACTCATCATAGTCTCCTTCACGTCGGTCCCATTTTAAATAGACGGGCTTGACTTCGTTATGCCAAACATCTTCTTCAATTAATTCATATTTAATAATTTTTTTAAAAACCTCCGTAATTAACCCTTCTCGATAAATCGTTCCATCTATATCAAAAAATGCTGCAATTTTAGTCATAAAATGACCTCCTATCTTTTTAATTATATTTCATTTTAGTACTAGTCTTCCCAAGGTATTTCGACTATTATAACAAAAATGAATCAATAATGAAACCTTTATTTCATGATACGTTTATCTCCCAAAAATTTTTAAAAATTTCACCTTTATATTTAAAACGCTTACATAAAGTGTATCATATTTTATAGATGAAGAAAATAAAAAAAATCTCCTAAAACTTTATTTTGAAAGCTATAGGAGATTTTTTTATTATGCACTAATTTTTTCTACCGATTCAGGAAGTAATACCTTTACTTTCTGGATACGCATTTCTTGAATCTGATCAATTTTAAAGACAATATTTTGATATTCGATGACTTGGTGATCTTCTTCCGTTGGGATATAACCGATTAAATTAATCAATAATCCACCTAACGTATCATAATCTTCACACTCTTCGTCTAATTGTAAATGTAATCTTTCATTTAAATCCCTAATACTAATCAATCCATCGACTAAATACGTTTCATTATCAATTTTTTTGATGTCAGGTTCATCTTCATCGTATTCATCGTTTATATCCCCCATAATTTCCTCAATTAAATCCTCTATCGTAACAATTCCTGAGAAACCACCATATTCATCAATTAAGACAGCTAAATGATGTTTAGATTTTTGAAGTTCTTTGAATAGCTGATCAATATTTTTTCGTTCTGGAATCAGATAAGGTTTGTGCATAATCTGTCTAATATCCACATTTTCAAACCCTACTTTGTAAGCTTCCATAAAAAAGTCTTTCATGTACAAGACACCAATAATATTATCGATATCTCCTTCATAAATCGGAATACGAGAATACTTTTCTTCTAATAATTCATCAATATAAGTTTCGAGAGGTTGGTCGATATTAATTAAATAGACTTTGGTTCGAGGAGTCATGACTTCTTCAGCTAATTTATCATCAAACTCAAAAATACTATTAATCATTTCTTTTTCAATTTCATTTATGACCCCATGCTCCTGTCCCGCTTCAATTAATGACTTAATTTCTTCACGAGAGACATTTTCCTCAAGGTCATCACTATTCATTCCGCTAATTCGAATTAAACAATTAGTGGATAACGATAATAGCTTAACAAACGGTCTCGTTAGCTTAGAAATCATAACAATCGGTTTAACAGCGAACATAGCAATCGCTTCTGATTTTTTTAGTGCCACCCGCTTTGGATATAACTCTCCAAATACTAGCGTAAAATAAGATAAAATGAGCGTCACCACAACCAAAGAAATTTCCCCTGCATAAGGAATTCCTATCTGCATCAACTGTTTTCCCATTATATCTGAAATTCCAGTTGCAGCTGAAGCACTAGAAAAGAATCCAGCTAACGTAATTCCAACTTGAATCGTGGATAAAAACTTATTTGGTTCATCTAACAACCCTAGTAATAATTCTGCTTTTTTATTTCCTTCATCTGCGAGCATTTTAATCCGATTACGATTTAAAGAAACAATCGCCATCTCAGCTGAAGCAAAAAAAGCATTTAAAGCAGTTAACACTCCAATCAAAATAAACTGTGAAATTAAATGACTCGGTTCCGGGTCCATCTCTATACTCTCTCCTTTAGATTTAAAATTTATAGATATTCTAGCATGTTTGAATCTAAAAATTAAGATATAACCCATTAAATTCCACAAAAATTACAAAAAGACTATCTTAATTTCGCATCAATTCTATTTTATTTTATGAGCTCAACTTCCATAATGTAACGAGTTTTTCCTATCGCTTTTATCACTTCAAAACCAAATGATTGATATAAAGAAATGGCTCTCCTATTTTGAGAAAACACATATAAAAAAAGATTTCGTTTTCTCTGTTTTGATTGTGTCAAACAATCTCTTAAAACTTGACTTCCAATTCCCTGTCCACGATAAGTTTCTAAAATATATAAATCATCTAGCTCCATTTTGCCATCTTCATCATGCAAATAAAAATACCCCACTTTATTCGTTCCTAAAAAAATAACTTGGTAATCTTGAATATGGGTTTCAATCTTTTGATATACCCACTTTAAAACCTGCTCATAATCAATGATTTTAATATCCTCATATTGATCGATTAATTGTTTATTTAACTCAAAAATGGAGGGAATATCTTCCTCTTGCGCTGCCTGATAAATTAACTTCATTTTAATCTCCCCCTATCCAATTTCTGTTACTGGTGGCTCAACATATTCAACAAACTCCCAAGTCATTCCTAAATCATTTGATTTAAATTTAGCCATTAATCGTCCGCCTTTATAATCACTATCTGGTCCTTGTCCAACCATTAAATATAATTCATCATTTTCAAAGTATGGAATTTCAGGTTGAACAAATGGTGTAAGTCCATCAACTTCAATGACAGGTAGATTAATTTCACTGTATATATAACCATTATCCGTGCGATAAAAGTTTGTATCAGCTCCCTCTACAACAGGATATGTAAAAAATCCAATCGTTTCGGTAATAAATCCCGCTGCTTGTAATAAACTCGTGCGCGGAGTAGAACCAAAATATTCCCACGTTATACCACCATCTACTGTTTTAAAAATAGCTTGTGCCTCCTGAGACATTGTTCTTCCAAAAGCCGCCACAACATATCCAACAGATGAAGTCGGAAAACTTATAAATTTCACACGAACACCTGAAACCTCAGAACTTATGACACTCGTCTGCCAAGACTGTCCTTGATCATTCGAATAAATTAATTTTAATGGAGAAAATCCTTTTTCCTCTGCGTTATAAGCTCCTCCAAAAACAAAAGCTGTTTTATTTGGAGAAATCAAATAACTCCCCTCTTGGAGCTTATTATAAGATGAATGTCCATCCGAAACCTTAACTAAAGTTTCTAAATCTATCGGTACCTCTACCCACATCTGCCCTCCATCATAACTCACATAACATTTTTCATTATCAATTTTGTACGTATACATGGTTTGTGTATATGGAATCTCCTCAATAAATTCTTGCTCATACTCATCTTTTTCCTGTTCTCCACTTTCATAGTAAATCTCGGCATCATATTGTGCCCGACGTCCAACTCGAGTGATGATATATGTCTCCTCTTGTGCTACACTTTCCTTCAACCATAAAACCCACTGACAATGAATCTCACCCTTTTCTTCAAATCCTTCAAAGGCTAATGTTAAATCCTGATTCTTTACTCTTGGAGAAATAGTGAAATCAATTTGCACGACCGGGTTATCTCCAGTCTCTAATGTCGTATACGACTTAACTTCATATCCCTTAATCTGTTGTTTAACAGGAATTAAAAAAGATTCATACCCTTCCATATATGATTTAAACCAGACTTGAATCATCGATTCTAGATTATCCCCTCGATGAACGACAATCTCAGTGCCTACAGGTTCTATCATCGGCACAGTTCCCCAAAAATAAAACCCAATAGCACTTAATATTAAACATCCAACTAACCCGAGCGCAACCACAAAGCCTTTATCTTTGTGCCATAAATTTTTAAACATCTTTCCACCCCTTTACAAAGTAATCATATCGCTAAACTTAACCTGATTCAATCATTACTTTTTATTCCTCTCTAACAGGAAAAAGATTATTGATATTTTGAGTATGAGACTATTAAGCAAAATCCGTTCCTCACCCAAATTTCTATATTAGCGTGAAACGTTTAGCCACCAAAAATTTAATGCCATTTATATATATAATAAACGTTAAAAATGACTCAAAGAAAAAAGGAGATATTCCACTCGATATCTCCTTTTTCTTATTCTCCATTTAATGAAAAAGATGCTCAAATTGATTTATTTCGTTCTACCTAAAGGTTCGACTGGAATCAGTCTTTCATAACGTTTGGGGTTTGACTTTGAGCCTTTCATCAACTTCACCATCTCAGACTGAGCGTGTACTTGATGTAATTCATCCTGAACTCTCACATAACTTCCATCTGCTTGGAGTTCATAAGCCTTCGTATTATCTTGAAGATATAACTCTAAAATCTTCTTCATTTGTTCCAAAATTTCTTTATCTTCAACAATCCCCATTGTCTCAACCCGTTTACTTAAATTGCGATACATCCAATCTGCACTCGAAATATAAACTTCTTCATTTCCATCATTATAAAAATAATAAATACGACTATGCTCTAAATATCGACCCACGATACTTCGTACCGTAATATTTTCACTTAACCCTGGAACTTGTGGACGAAGTGAACAAACACCACGCACAATCAACTCAATTTTCACACCTGCCTGTGAAGCCTCATATAGCTTTAAAATCGTTTGCTTATCATATAGCCCATTCATCTTCGCAATAATCTTAGCCTCTCTCCCCTTTTTCGCATGTTCAATCTCACGATTAATTAACTGCTCAAACTTAAGACGAAGCTTATGAGGGGCAATCGTAATTTTTTTCATCTCATGTGCAGATGCATAACCTGATAACATATTAAATAAAATAGACGCATCTTCCCCAAACTGCATATCAGATGTCATAATCCCAATATCCGTATAGAAATTAGCCGTTACATCATTATAATTTCCTGTTCCAAAATGAACATAGCGCATCAATCCTGTTTTCTCTTTACGAACGATTAATAAAATCTTACAATGTGTCTTTAATCCAATCATTCCATAAATGACATGACATCCTGATTTTTCAAGTTTCTTTGCCCAATGGATATTATTTTCTTCATCAAAACGCGCTTTTAACTCTACTAAAACAGTCACTTGTTTCCCATTCTCAGCAGCCCGTGCTAATGCTTCAACAATCGGTGAGTTTCCACTGACGCGATATAGCGTTTGTTTAATGGCTAAAACTTTCGGATCATCTGCTGCCTTTTGAATCATCTTAACAATAGGATCAAATGATTGAAAGGGATGATGTAACAAAACATCTCGTTCCTTCAGCACTTGAAATATATTCCGTTCCTTTAATTCAGGAATATAAAGAGGTTTTAATTTTTCAAATTTTAACTCTTCATAACCTTTAATTCCAGACAATTTAGATAAGAAGGTTAAATCAATTGGCCCATCAACACGAAACACATAATCCTCTTCAATCTCTAACTCACTTTCTAAAATCTCAATCATTTCTCTCGGAGGAGCATCCTCTATTTCGATTCGAATAATCTCACCCCACTTACGTTGCTTTAAAGATTGTTCAATGGTCTCTAATAAATCTTCAGCATCCTCTTCATCTAAATGCATCGCTGCATTTTTAGTAATTCGGTAACATGATGAATGTAAGACATAATGACTACTAAATAATTCAGACAGTTTTGCCTTAATCAAATCTTCTAATAATAAATGATAAATGCCCTCTTCACTTGGTACCCTAACAAGTCGCGGTAATACAGATGGAACCTGAATGGTTGCAAAAACTAAATCACCATCTAGTTTCTCTTTAAGTAACAATCCAATATTCAATGTTTTATCTGAGATAAGTGGAAATGGTCTTGCTTGATCAATCACCATCGGCGTCAAAACAGGATAAATTTCATGACGATAATAGTCATCCATCTCTTTTTTAGTCTTTTCATCTAACTGTTCATACGTCACTAGATAAATTCCTTTATCTTTTAAACTTTCCATTAACAAATCATAGGTTTCATATTGTTCTTTTACTAATTGCCGAGTCTTTTCTAAAGACTCTCTCAATGTCTTATAAGGTAATCGTCCTGAAATATCTTCACTCACAACACTGGCTTGACACAAATCATACAAACCGGCAATCCGAACCATAAAAAATTCATCTAAATTAGAACTGACAATAGATAAAAATTTAATTCGTTCTAATAAAGGATTTTGAATATTTTTCGCTTCTTCTAATACTCGCTGATTAAATTCAAGTAAACTTAACTCTCGATTTAAAAAATGACTCGGTTGATCCATCATCAGTGTCATCTCACTACCTCCCAATCATATCGTGATTATTATTCATTCCTAGACAGACATTACTACTAAATATGACATTAAATGTTAATTATCTGTTATATTTTTGTCTATTTTTCATTAATCATTCACCTTAATGAGTTTTGACGAAATCTTTCGCAAATATTTGTTATAATATATAATCATCAGACAATTAACTTCATTAAAATCAAATAAAAAAGGTGTGATTCATTTGAAAAAACTAGGTATTATGGATATTGGATCAAACTCTATCAAATTATTAATTGCCAATCTTTATTCTGAGCGTTATTTTGATATTACTTATGAAGAAAAAATTCAGTTTCGAATGGGTCAATTTATCGATTCCAAGAAAGATTTAACAACTGAGGGATTTTATAAATTAAGAGATATTCTAAGCTACTTTAAACACATTTGTGAAGTAGAAGAAGTAACTGATATCAAAGCAATTGCTACTGAGACAATGCGTCGATTAAAAAATTCAGAAAACATCATTCATCAACTTCAACATCAGCTCCATATCACGATTGAATTAATACCTGGTGAACTTGAAGCCTACTATGGCTATTTAGCGACTCACCACACCATTGATTTATCAGACTATCTACAAATCGATATTGGCGGTTCAAGCATGGAAATTGTTCTCGTTAAACAAAAACAGCTCATCCATGCGATTAGCCTACCGCTTGGAGCAATCATCACCACTAAAAATTTTGAATTAGATTCATCACTCACCAAAGATAAAGAGAAATTATTTAATGCTCATATGAAACAAACCTTTGAGGAAATTAGCTGGTTAAAAGATGCCATCCATCTTCCAGTCATCGGAATTGGTGGTACCATTCGTACCATCAGTAAACTCTATCGAAATCGAATAGGAGATTCTTTAAAGTTACAACATCAGTATCACCTATCTGACACTAACCTTGAAGAAATGTATCAGTTATTAGCTCCATTAACTTTAAAAGATCGTCAAGAGTTAAAAGGACTTTCTAAAGATCGAGCTGATATCGTATTAGGATGTTTAATGACAATAAGATCACTTTTTAATTACATTGATTCAAAATCATTAATTATTAATCGCTACGGTATTAGACAAGGTGTTATCTTTAATCAACTGAACATTCCACCACAGTCAGTCCTTGATTACTCACTATCAAATCTTTTATATCACTATCGATTGCCAATTCATCATAATGATCGATTAAAGCAGTCATCCATCACTTTAGCGAATCAACTTCAGATAAACGATTTATCATCCACAAACATTTTAAAAGCCAGTAGTAAATTGTCTGACATCGGGCAAATTATTTCATACCAAAACAATTCAAAACATACCTTTTATCTCTTGATGAACATTAGCATCAATGGACTCAATGTCAAAGAACAATTAATGACAGCTTACACAATACGTGCAGGCGAAAAATATAATCTTAAAATAGAACCTGAACATCAAATGTTACTATCAACTGAAGAATTTGAACACTGTAAAAAACTAAGTTTGATCGTTCAACTCTGTTCTTACTTAAATGCACTTAAATCAGAATTTAATTCAATCGATGTATCAGAAGAGACTATCAGTATTAAATTTTCTAAAACCATTCCAAGCCCATACTTAATCCGATTAAATCAATTATCCACACTATACCTTGAGCAATTTAATCGACCATTAAAATTAATCATAATTTAACCTTAAAAGAGAAGCCTCTGATGAGTGCTTCTCTTTTTTTAGTCTTATTGAAACAAAAGGAGCTATCTTCTAAGAAGATAACTCCTTTTGGCTTTAGTTAAGAGATTAGATAACTGGAAATAAGAAAGATTGGATTAGAACATTTAATAAAAGTAAATCTCAATAAAAAGATTGAGGTTATTTTTCACTTTATAGCTTCAAGACGCAACTCCTCTAGAAAGTTATTAAAGATAATTTCTACTAAGTATCTAGACTTTATCCCCCAGCAATTGAGGAGTGTTCGCTTCCCTCACTGCTGGCCCCCCCATCTTATCCTGCGTTATTAATATTTCAATCCGAGTAATCGAGGATTAGAAATATTTAATGCAGGGTTATCTATAGCTTCAAGACGCACCCCCTCTAGAAAGTTATTAAAGATAACTTCTACTAAGTACCTAGAGTTTATCCCCGGCAATTGAGGAGTGTTCGCTTCGCTTACTGCCGTGGGCCCCCCATCTTATCCTGCATTATTAATATTTCAATCCGAGTAATCCAGGATTAGAAATATTTAATGCAAGGTTATCTATCAATCTAGCTTCAAGACGCAACTCCTCTAGGAAGTTATTAAAGATAACTTCTACTAAGTACCTAGAGTTTATCCCCGGCAATTGAGGAGTGTTCGCTTCGCTCACTGCCGGGGCCCCCCATCTTATCCTGCATTATTAATATTTCAATCCGAGTAATCGAGGATTAGAAATATTTAATGCAGGGTTATCTATCAATCTAGCTTCAAGACGCAACTCCTCCATATATCGCCCCAACTTAGTACGTAGAAATCTCCCCATCTATAGTGGAAACCTGCTTCGC
>NZ_JAGAVR010000112.1:0-15878 GCF_017941855.1 Turicibacter sp.
ATAAAAAGAGAATGAATTCCTAATCTTAGAACTCATTCTCTTTCTATCTAGACAGAAGTATTTTTAAAATTAGACTTCATCCTGAAGCCTTGTTACAAATAAAGCACACTTTAATTCAAATAAAAGCTTCCCAAGTCCGAAAACTTATCTAAATTTTTATCCTTTATTCACTGACCGTTTCTTGATTTAAATCTTTTGGACATTCAAATGATAGTCGTCCTAATTTTAGGCTACGAATTTCACGTAATAAAATTTCATAAACTTTATCATAGTCAACAATTCCACCTGATTGCAAGAACCCACGTTTCGTTCCAATTTCCTCTAGAACCGCTACTTTATCTTCGAAGTTCCCACTTAAATGGTAACGTTCAATTAGGCGCTGTGGATAATGTTGAATTAAATAGTCTAACGCATATAAAATAATATGATCAAGGGTTAAAATCGTATCCTTAATTGCACCCGTTACTGCTAAATTATAACCCACACGTTTTTCTTCAAATTTAGGCCATAACACTCCTGGTGTATCTAATAACTCTAGCTCTTGTCCAACTTTCACCCATTGTTGAGCTTTTGTAACTCCCGGACGGTCTCCAGTCTGAGCCGCTTTACGTTTAGCTAAATTGTTCATCAACGTTGACTTTCCAACATTTGGGATACCTAAAATCATCGCACGAACTGGGCGAGGACGTAATCCTTTCGCTTTTTCTTTAGCGAATTTTTCCTTTAAAATTTCTTTTGATGCCTCTGTTATTTGCTTAATCGCATTTTGGTGAAGAGCATCAATCGTAATTGCAGGTTGACCTTGCTCTTTGAAATAATTAAGCCACTGTTGTGTGACATTAGGATCAGCCATGTCCACTTTATTTAAAATGATTAATTTTGGTTTATGTTTAATAATTTCATTCATCATTGGATTACTTGATGAATACGGAATTCGTGCATCTAGTAATTCAAACACAATATCCACTAATTGTAATTTTTCTTGAATTTGACGGCGAGCTTTGGCCATATGCCCTGGAAACCATTGTACTGTCATCTTGTCACTCCCTAAGCTGTATTTTAACCTATCATCATAGGTTTTTAAGCTTTAAAACTTTAATTAATTTCGTTTACTTCTACTATTATAACTTAAAAAATCCAAAATTTCGACCAAAGTTTGATTACTCAACTTTACCAAAATGTGATAAAGGCCATTGAATCCAGGTCGCTTTACCAAGGATTTGATCTTCACTAATCAAACCAATATGACGACTATCTTTACTATGTGGACGATTATCGCCAAGTACTAAATAATAGCCTTCTGGAATCACATCGCAAGGATCAAACTGACAAATTTCTTGTAAGGTGAAATCAAATGTAAAATCATCCACATATGATATGATTTCTTTTCCTGCCTCTAAAAAAGGTTCGGCTATAGGTTGATTATCAATATAAAGCTGATCATCTTCATAACGGACGGTTTGTCCTGGTAATCCAATCACACGTTTAACATAGTAAACATCTGGCGAATATTCAAATACGATAACATCAAAGGCTTTGGGTTTATAATTAAATTCCCATAAAATAACTGAGTCTTCATGGTGTAAGGTTGGATACATAGAAGGCCCATCTACTTTTACAGGTGTAAAAACATACTTATGAACAAGTGTTACGATAATAAAAATAATAACAAATGTTTTTACCCAATCAAATATCTCTAGTAATACTTTTTTCATTCCTTTCACTCCACACGTTTATTTTGTATCGTCAGTTCTCTCAAACGATTTAAAAATAAAAATTTTGCTACTTTTTATTATACGCCTTCTTAACTGGACACATTCAGTTTAATGTTAATTTTACCATAAAGTTGAAGTTTTTCATAAAAAAAGATGCCCTAAAACAAGGTTTTTAGGACATCTTCGTTGCAATTGAGGTAATTGTTTTAAACTAAAACTATCGACGCTCTTTAATACGAGCAGCTTTAGCTGATAAGCTACGGATGTAGTTAAGTTTTGCACGACGAACTTTACCACGACGAGTAACTTCGATTTTTTCGATAACTGGTGAATGTAATGGGAATGTACGCTCAACACCACATCCGAAAGATACTTTACGAACTGTGAATGTTCCACTGATTCCTTTTCCATTTTGACGTTTTAAAACTAAACCTTCGAATGCCTGAATACGCTCACGGTTACCCTCTTTGATACGTACGCTTACACGAACGTTATCTCCTGCGCGGAATTCTGGTAAGTCAGTTTTTAAATAAGATTGTGTTAATTCATTGATTAATTGTTGACTCATTTGTCTACACGCTCCTTCATCGCAAATTCATTCAGTTAGCCTTCTAACTCAGCGGAATTTGGTGTTTATGCTCCAATGGCACGTCATGAATCATATCATAAACAACTCTTCAATTCAATCTTTTTTTATAAATATTTTTCAAAAAAGGTTGTTTTTTCGAGGGCACCTGACGAGCTTAGACCACATTTTTCTACAATATGCAAAACTTGTCTTCGGCTAATAAAAAAAGATAGCGTCGGCTATCTCTTATTTCTCATTTTCAAACTTTTCAATGATTTTTTGATCGGCTTCACTCAATTCGTGATGCTTTAATAAATCAGGACGACGAGACCACGTACGATAAAGGGATTGTTCATGACGCCACTTTTCAATCTCTTTATGATTCCCTGACATTAAAACAGGCGGAACTGTCATTCCTCTAAAATCAACCGGACGGGTATACTGTGGAAACTCTAGTAATCCCATTGAAAATGAATCATTTTCATGAGATTCCTGTTTTCCTAACACATCAGGAAGCAGACGAACAATGGCATCTGTCATCACCATCGAAGCAAGTTCACCACCTGTTAACACATAATCACCAAGTGATAATTCATCAGTCACTAAATGTTCTCGAATTCGTTCATCAAAGCCTTCATAATGACCACAAATAAAAATCAGATGCTCCTCTTTTGATAATTCTTCTGCTTTCGCTTGAGTAAAAGGCTCTCCCTGAGGACACATCAAAATAATACGAGGATTCGCGCTACTATTTTGACACACTGATTCAACCGCATCAAAAATCGGTTGAGGCGCTAAAAGCATTCCCGCTCCACCACCATACGGATAATCATCTACTTTTTTATGTTTGTTTTGTGAAAAATCACGGAAATTCACTGTATTTAGTGTCACAGCTCCACGATCTTGGGCACGTTTTAAAATGGAACCATTAAAAACTCCTGAAAACATTTCAGGAAATAAAGTTAAGACATCAATCTTCATTATAATAATCCTTCTAATACTTCAATGATAACTTCTTTGGCTTCAACATCAACCGATTTAACCACATCTTCGATGTATGGAATTAACGCATCTTTTTGACCTTTACGCTTAACCACCCAAACATCATTCGCACCTGTTTCTAAAATTTCAGTAATTTCTCCGATTTCTTCACCTGTTGTTGCTTTAACTGTGCATCCAATGATCTCAAAATAATAAAACTCATTTTCATCTAAATCATCTAAATTTTCAGCCGATACTAATAAATCACAACCTTTATATTTTTCAACATCATTAATCGAATTTAAATGTTTAAATTTTAATAAGTCTGCGCCTTTATGTTCACGATGCGTCGCAACTATAACTTCGATGTACTCACCATTAAACTCAATAAACAACTGACTTCCTTTTTTAAAACGTTCCTCTTTAAAATCACTATTTGAAACAACCTTAACCTCACCTTGTAAGGCATGCGTGTTTACAATTTTACCAACTTGTAAAAATTCCACAATAAAAACCTCCTATAAAAAGTGCCAATTAAAATCAAATCGACTTAACTCGCAACCTTTCAACAACATCTATCTTTATTATGGTAATACAAAAAACAATTTTATACAATAAAAAGGTGGAGAAGAACGTTTAACTCCGAACAAAAGTTAACAGACATCTCCGCCTCGCCTTTTGAGGTGTTAGGTGGATGGAACTTTATGGAGGAGTTGTTCTTCGAAACTAGATTAAATAAAAAGGCGGGGCCCCACACGTTTTTATTCCTCCTTTGGTGGGGTAATAAGAAGAACGTTTAACTCCGAACAAAAAATAGAGATCTATTATTTGAAAAAGCCCCATCGCATCAACAAAAGCGAAGGGGCTTTTTTGTTATCCTTTATTTTCTTTTAAAAATTCATTAATTTTAGCTTTAGCATCTGCACTACATGGTTTACATGAGTTAACGGTACCTCCATTTTCAATGATGTCTTCTGCTAAACCAGAACAACCAGGAAATCCACATGAACCACAGTTATATCCCGGTAACATTGCAATTAACTTTTCAATTCGCGGATCAACTTCAACTTTTAAATAAAGGTTCGCCAACCCAAGCAGTCCGCCAAGTACTAATCCTAAACCTCCAATGACTATAATAGGAACTAAAATCGCACTCACTCTTCTCCCCCCTTATAATGAGAACAAGTATGATTCGAACAACGATGACAAGACGTCTGTTCGTTTATTGTAATTGGAGCTTCGGTTCTTTTATTCATGACGTATGTCCACATAAAAATGCTCACCAAGACAACAAATAAAACAATCGGCGCCATCAAACAATCCCTCCAAATCCCATGAAGATGATTGACATAATCGAGGCTGTAATTAAAGCAATCGGAACCCCTCTTAACGCTTCTGGAATTGGAGCAAGTTCTAATCGTTCACGAATCACAGAAAATAAATAAATAACTAACGTAAATCCAAGTGCTGAAAATAAGCTAAACACAATGGTTTCTATTAAGTTATACTGATTATCAATCGATAACACGGCAATTCCAAGAACAGCGCAGTTAGTCGTAATAAGTGGTAAATAAACTCCCAGTAACTTATAAAGTTTCGGTGAAAACTTCTTAACTACCATCTCAACGAACTGAACTAAAGAAGAGATAACTAAAATAAACGTGATGGTTCTCATGTACGTCATATCACAAGGCACTAAAATATATTCATAAACAAGCCATGAAACACTTGATGAAACGACCATAACAAACGTGACAGCCAATCCCATCCCGATTGCAGACTCTGTCTTTTTAGAAACTCCAATGAAGGGACAGATTCCAAAAAACTGAGATAAAATAACGTTTTGAACCAGTAATGCAGTCAATGCAATTGGAACTAAAGTTTCCATCTACGCCTTCACCTCCTGTTTCACTCTTTTTTTTGATTGAGAGATCCGATATTGATTCATGATTCCAATAATTAATCCAAGTGCCAAAAAAGCACCCGCTGGATAAATAAAGATTGGAATACTAATCGACTCGGGTAAAAATTGAACGCCAAATAAACTTCCTGCACCGATTAATTCACGGAAACTTGCCAATACACAAAGTCCAAGCGTAAATCCAAACCCCATTCCAAGTGCATCAAAAATAGAATCAATCACCTTGTTTTTACTTGCAAAGCTTTCAGCACGTCCGAGAATAATACAATTCACGACAATTAATGGAATAAAAATTCCAAGCCTTGCAGCAAGTGATGGAACATACGCGTTTAAAAGCATCTCAAGGATTGTCACACCTGTTGAAATAATCACAATAAAAACAGGAATTCGAACTTCATCTGGTACTAATTTTCTAATTGACGACACGACAATATTTGAAAAAAGTAACACAAAAACAACACTTAACCCCATCCCAAGTGCATTTTGCAAAGATGTCGTGACACCAAGCGAAGGACACATTCCAAGTAATAAAACAAATAACGGATTCTCAGTGATGAGACCCCGCTTCAAAATTTCCTTCTTCGTCATCCTCTTCCCCCCAATTCTAATGTTTTAAAAAATGTGCATTCGCCTCATCAATCGCCTTCTTAACCGCTGAACTCGTAATCGTCGCGCCTGATAATGTATCAATACTCATGCCATCCACCGGTTTATTTAATATCTGAGATAAAAACTCATCCTCTTTCACCCGACTCCCAAATCCAGGCGTCTCACTAAATGTTCCAATATAGCGGAGATTAATCAATTCCTTTGTCTTTAAATCATAGGCTACGAACATTTGAATATCGCCCCCATAACCTTTCGTCGCTAATTCATAAATTCGGCCCATGCAATCATTATCTTGATCATAAATATTATAAATCACCTGAATCGCTTTAAACTCTTCCGATTCCGATGTATCTGACTCTTCAAAACGCGTCATACTCGGAAAAAAATCTAATATAGTGGCCTCTTTTTCCGCTTTTTCACGCTCACTGATAATAGGGGCTGTCATCGTATTCACACTCGCAATTAATCCTGCACAAATAATTCCAATAACGGCCAAAAAACAAGCTAAATAGATTGGTTTTTTTACCACAACGTCTCACCTCACTTTAAATCATGATTCCAATTAAGACAGCAATACCAATAACAATCAAAAAGCTAACTAACCAAAAACAAATTTCTCCTCGTTTAAGTGGAAGATTCATTCGTCCCATAAATCCTCGGTCAATGACAGGTTTAAATAAATTCATGATTAAAATAGAGAAAAACACACCTTCTGGGTAATTTCCAAGCAGTCTGATGATGACCGTTAAGATTCCAAGTGCCATTCCAAAAAACACTTTCCCTTTTCTAGAAACGGGTGAGGTCACTAAGTCAGTTGCCATAAACGCAGCTCCAAATAAAATGCCTCCACTTAAAAGATGAAACAACGGATACCAAATCCCAGCCACTCCATTCATTGCTCCAACTATCCATGTCATGAAAAAGACGGTTCCTAAATAAAAGGCAGGAATTCGCCAATCAATAATTCGACGAACCACTAAATAAATCATGGCTATGATAATAGCAAATGAAATACTCTCCCCAATTGCTCCACCATAAGTCCCCATTAACAAACCGACTAGTCCACCATATGGAGCCGTTAATTGTTCATACGTCCCAATATATTGATTTTGCGCCAAATGCACCAGAGGAGTCACCGAGGTAACGGCATCAACTTGTGTTAAAGTTGTCGTTAATAATCCTCCAAATGAAATCGTGACCAAGGCACGACCAACCAGTGCTGGATTAAACGGGTTATAACCAACGCCCCCAAACACTAACTTTCCAAGCCAAACACTGACACAAGAACCAATCGCAACGACCATTAAAGGAGTTCCAATCGGCAAACAAAGAGCTAATAAAATAGCGGTAATAAGTGAATACGATTTTACAATTAGCGTTAACCATTCATAAACATCTTTAAATCGACGACCACATGCAAAGAAAATGGTTTCGGTTAAAATAGCAGATATTATTGAAACGAGTAACATCCATATAGCTTTTAGGGCATAGGCACCTCCAAAGGTATAACCATAAACGCTAATTGCAATTAAACTAATCACACCTAAAACGGCACTAAATTCATACATAATCTGTTGTGTACTACTTCGACTATGTAAGTGTGGCGTTGGTGACCATTTTGCGATTTTTGCCATGTTCTTCTCTTCCCCTCTTATTTTAAAATTCGTTTGGCTCGTCGCACAAACTCTGTCACTTCAATATGCGATGGACAAACATACGTACACATCCCGCATTCTACGCAAGATTTCGCATTTAACTTAGTGAGACGCTCTTTATCTTTAAGTTTAGCCATATCCTTAATCAAAACAGGTTGTAATCCCGTTGGACAATGATCAGTACAACGACCGCAACTCACACACGGTTGTTCATCTTTTTCCATGATGACCTCTTTTTTATAGTTCGGCCATAAAATATCCTTAATTCGGTCAAAGCCTTTATCGGGCCCCTCTTTTTTCTTCGTTGGTAATACCACAATTCCATTAACCCCACGTGATATGACAAAATCATCACTTCTCATCACGCCACCCATCATCGGTCCCCCAACAATGATTTTAATTTCATCTGCATCATCAATATACCCTCCGGCTAATTGAATTAACTCTTTAGCCGGCGTTCCAATTCGGACATAGTAAAGTCCTGGACGTTTAATCCCTTCTCCAGAAACTGTGACTAGTCGGCGAATAAATGGCCGATTATCACGAACAGCAAATGAAGTCGCAATAGCCGTTCCAACATTTGAAACAGTAAATCCAAGTTCTGAAGGTAAGCGATCATACTCTCGACCTGTAATCGTTTTAATCAAGACTTTCTCCCAGCCGAGTGGATAAGCATCTGGTACCTCGTAAACAGAAATTTGATCTCGAACTTGATACTCATCAATCTTTTGCTCTAAAAAAGCTTTTAATTTCTTTTTCCCTTTCTTAATGGCAATGATTCCTTTTTTAACATCTGCTGCTTTCATTAAAAATGAAATTCCATCAAAGAACCGTTCTGGTTGATCAAACATAAAATGATAATCTGTTGTTAAATACGGTTCACATTCAACACCATTAATTAAAACAGTATGGATTCCTTCTGGATTTAAGTATTTAATATACGTTGAAAATC
Source organism: Turicibacter sp. (assembly GCF_017941855.1). Classification (NCBI taxonomy): domain Bacteria; kingdom Bacillati; phylum Bacillota; class Erysipelotrichia; order Erysipelotrichales; family Turicibacteraceae; genus Turicibacter; species Turicibacter sp. The sequence goes on from NZ_JAGAVR010000112.1 coordinate 8,402, forward strand.
CGCTACCTCCAAGCCCGACAACCCCATTTTTACGGATCATCTCCACAATGTCTTCTCGACTTAAAACACTTGAATCAGCGGGTGGTACACAGCTTGGATCCATTTCATATTTAAAATCATTTTGAATTTTAACACACAACACTTGTTTTCCACTTCGATGCCATTTCTTTTCAATCGCAACAACATCTCCACTAATACTTGCATGCATTGGAATGTTAATCCCATCCGTTCGATGACCCACTTCAGTTCCTACATACACATGATCTCCCACTTCAACAATGGCTTTACAATTTAAACTTGTATGATTAGTCAGTGGAATATAAACAAAATTTGAATTATTGTATTCCATGACATCCACAGTTAAAGCTAACTCTTTTTTTCCCGGAATATGAGTATAAGGATCCGGTTTTAAAATCCGATCAATCACCCTCATGTTTTATCCTCCTCAAATAAAGCTCCTGATGAGCATAACGCCCCTCTAACACACTATATTTTTAAAAATGAAAAGTTATTATACCCTTAGGCGGATAATTTGCATTTTGACTTAAAAAGTTCACTCTCTTTCGCAAATATCTTATCACTCCTCTGATTCTTTTGGCTAAAATAGCCACTCATTTCACTCATTCTGACCTACTGTTTGTGAAAAAAACTCTAAATCCCCTCATCCGGTATTTGAAATTTTCTAAATTAGTTAAGTTGTCATATTTTGAAAAGTTGTGTGATTGCACCTGAAGGAAAATCCATTCTTTTTATGAATCATCATATATTTTCACCTCTCAAAACATAGACTGAATCAAGACCCGAACAGTTTCTTTTTAAAATTCGGTATGCTATAATAATCCATAATTAAAACATTTTTGGAGGTGTCAGATGAATTTACGTCAATCTAAATCCGTTTTACTCATTTTTTCATACGTATTTGTGATGTTTTTACTACCATACGTCACGCTATATGGAATTTCAGCTCTATTTAATATCTCAGATCCAATTGCTTTACAAGTTTATACGAATCTTGTTTCCTATCTAGTTTTAGTCGCGATTACATTATTATTGTTTGGAAAAGAATTATTAACTGAATTAAAGGAAATCAAATCCACTGGAAAATATCTTCGTGCTGTTTTAGTGGGGTGGATTATTTTATGGGGTTGCTCCATTTTAGCAAATTTAATCGTGATGGCGATCACGCAATCTGAGGAATCATCAGTCAATCAACAAGTCATTGAACAATGTATGAACATCTATCCAGTGTTGATGGGAATCACAACCGTCTTATTTGCCCCATTAGTCGAAGAAGTCGTGTTCCGTTATACGATTATGAAAGGTTTCTTAAATCGTCCATGGATTGGCATTGCCCTCAGTAGTTTCTTATTTGGAATGATTCACGTTATTTCCGCAGGTGATTTTATTTATGCTATTCCTTATATTGCCATGGGATTTGCTCTTGGATATGCGTACTATAAAAATCAAAACATCTGGTATTCTATCGGCGTTCATTTATTCCAAAACTTATTTTCAACCATCATCTTAATTTCATCAATGCAATAAAAAAAGCACTGAAACTTACAGTTTCAGTGCTTTTTTACTTCAGTTTAAAATATAAAATGACCTATTTGATAAAAGACAAACGTCACAACATAAGCCACAATCAATCCAAAGCCAACCATCATCATCGTCGTCTTCGCTGATTTTGTTTCTTGATACATTACCCCAACGGTCGATAAACATGGGATGTAAAGGAGTGAGAACACTAAGAAAGAAAATGCTTGAAGTGGCGTAAATAAGTTCATTAGTCCCGCTTCACCACCACAGATAATAAGCATAGATGAAGCCACAAGTTCTTTGGCTAAGAATCCGACCACTAAACTACTCGCAGCTTGCCAAGTTCCAAATCCAAGAGGTAAAAACAAAGGAGCTAAGACACCACCGAGTATCGCTAAATAACTCTCGTCACCTGAAACATGTAGGCCGGCTGGCCCCATCTCATTTAAGATCCACATAATAATTGAACCTAAAATAATAAATTTCCCTGCAGTATGTAAGAAGTCACTTCCACGATTTAACGTTTGATTTAATAAATTTTTAAATTGTGGCACACGATACGGTGGAATTTCTAAAATAAAATTCGTTTCTGTTTTCTTAAACATCGAGACCGATAATAATTTAGCACTTAATAAAGCGATGATAATGCCTAGTAAATAAAGGGCCATGATAATTAACGACTGAAAACGACTAAAAAACATTCCCACGAATAAAACATAAACCGGTAAACGAGCTGAACATGACATAAATGGAATAATCATCATCGTTTTAATACGTTCTGAACGATCTGGAATCGTACGAGTCGCCATAATAGCGGGAACGTTACATCCAAATCCTGTGACTAAGGGAACAATGGCTTTTCCATTTAATCCAAAGCGAGAGAAAATATAATCCATCACAATCGCCACACGTGCCATGTAACCTGTTGCCTCCATTAACGATAAACAGAAGAACAAAATTAAAATTTGAGGTAAGAATATAATCACACCACCAACCCCAGCTACAAGACCATCTATTATGGCACCGTAAATAAATCCATCAGGTGAGGCCCCTAGCATCACTAATAAATTCTCGATTTGTGGGATAATCCAATCATTTAAAACGCCATCAAATCCATCCGAAATACGATTTCCAACTAAATCAAATGTAATCGAATAAATGAGAAGCATAAAAATAAAGAAGATGATAGCTCCCCAAATTGGATGCGTTAAAATGCGATCAACACTCGTTAACTTCGGCTTCACATCCGGTTGAAACCCTGGAATTACTTCCATCGATTCTTGATATACCTTATAAATAAACTCACGTCGTTTATTAAAAATGGCTCCTTTTAATGATAGGGCAATTTCTTTTTCGATAATGATTTGCTCTGTTTTAGCAACCACCTGTCGAATCTCATCCGCATGTGATAAAGATAAATGACTAAAAATCCCTTCATTTCCTTCTAAAATTTGAATCGCAATCCAACGTGAATCCAAATGAGTAGGTGTTGAATCAAGTAACGCACTAATTTTACTAATCGCACTCTCAACTTCCACACCATAATACAAATTAAAGGCTACCTTTGAACTTGATGTAGGTAACACGCTAATTAAGTCATCCATTCCTTGATTTTTACGGGCGGAAATTAATGAAATTGGCACACCAATCAACGCTTGTAACTTTTCTACATTTAATTGCAATCCTTTTCTATTTAAGGCATCCATCATATTCATCGCAATGGTCATTGGAACGCCAGCTTCTAACAACTGAATCGTCAAATGTAAATTACGCTTTAAGTGTGTGGCATCTACAATATTTAAAAATCCATTGTAATCTTCATTTAAAATGGCAAATGTCACAACTCCCTCGTCTTCACTACTTGGAGTCACACTATAAGTTCCAGGAAGATCGATTAAAACGTCATCCGTTTTCTTAATACTTCCCTCTAGCTTGTCAACCGTTACCCCACTCCAGTTTCCAACATGAGCATTCGAACCCGTTAAATTATTAAATAAAGTGGTCTTCCCTACATTTGGATTTCCTATTAACATGTATCTCATTTTTTCACCTCTACTCTCATCCTCATGATATTTTTTCTATTTTAATTTTTTTCGCATCTTCAACACGGATGCAAAAATCAACATCTTCGATTGATATATAAAATAATTGTCCAAAGTTTAACACATTCAACATCGTCACTTCAGAACCAATTGAAATCCCTACATCATAAAGACGACGACTAAAACTATCAGAAATCCCATTAAATTCAAGAATGACAGCCGTTTCACCTATTTTTAATGTCGATAAATCCATTCTCTTGGCCCCCTTCTTTTTATTGATAACTATTATCAATAAATATAGTATATCATATGCCAAATTATCTGTCTACTTGTTTAAAAGTTGACTCTTGGCATCAGATTTAATACATATTTGCTTAACTTAAATAATACATTCATTATAGGTGAAGAAAAATGAAAAATATAATGAAATCTGTTGTGTTATTATTATTTCTAGTTTTATTACTGCTTTATCCCGCTCCTATTATTGCCTCGACAAAAACTGGACTCTTAACATGGGCTGAAAAAGTAGTTCCCGCTCTCTTTCCATTCTTTGTGCTCACTCGCTTGATGATTTACTATCAAGTGCCTCAAATGATTGGAAAATTATTCGCACCCATTTTCAAATCGGTTCTTAAAATTTCGCCTTTATCCTTCTTTGTGATGTTCATGAGCTTCATTAGTGGAAATCCATCAGGGCCGAAAATGGCACGTGAGTACTATGATAAGCATCTGATTTCCGAACGAGAGCTAACTGGACTTCTTTATTTTTGTAACTTTTCAAGTCCACTCTTTATCATTGGAACAATCGGAGTTGTCCTTTATCAATCGACACAAATAGGATATCTGTTATTAACGAGTCATCTTCTTGGGTCTATCACTGTTTTTATTCTGTGTTATCCCTATTTTAAGACGACCTCTTCTAAAACACTTAATATCGAATATCCAACACAATCCTTTGCTACTATTTTAATCGACTGTATTGAAAGTAGCATTCAAACCTTATTACGTGTGGGTGGAATTATCGTCTTTTTCTACATTGTCTCAGAAGCTTTTAACATCATTCACTTAATTGAGTGGTTCGATCAACTGTTAGCACCTATTTTATCTTCTATGAACATCAACACGATTGAGCCATTCTTTGCAGGACTGCTCGAGTTTACACAAGGTGTGACAAAAGTTGCCTCAGCTTCTTTCCCATTTAAAACGAAACTGATTTTAACTGCCTTTATTGTGAGCTTTACAGGGCTTTCAATTCACACTCAAACCTTTATGTTCGCTAAAAATTTAAACGTTTCTTACATCAAGTACTTATTCATGCGATGCGTACACGGTATAAGTAGCGCTCTGATCGTCCTATTTGGCTATCAATACCTCGAGCAAACAGATGATGTATTTTTACAAGTCGGATTTCATCCGTTATTCATTCTAAATCCTTTTGTTAAATTAACACTTGGATTCATGATTTCATATCTGATTCTTAAACCTCTACAACTTATCATTCATCAGATGGATCGTTATAAAAAAGCAAAAAGATGAGGGAAAACTCCTTCATCTTTTTGCCTTATTTGTGTTTAATATACCCGACTAAATTTGTTTCGTTCACCAGCATTTTAACTTTTCCTAAGTGACAATCATTAATTTCTGTTTTAACTTCATCAATATATCCAAACTCTTCGTAAAAATCATTCAAACGATCGGTAATATCAAATACTAACCCATTGACAACCACGTAAGTTGGATTTCCATTCTTTCCATTGAAGAAACGATTAATTTCTTCTAACGTGAACACTTGATTAGGATAAATAAGTTTAGAAACAGTGGCACGGTGCGTTTTACCATCATCATAACTTTTTAAAGGCATATGTTCTTTTCCCCTCTCTTGCTATTTCACCTTACTGTTCTTCTCATATAATCTATGAGAGAAATTCATAAATAGATACTGATTTAGCCTAAATAAGTCTTTTGTCGCTAAACATTTCACTATATGAAACCATCGAGTCGATTATTAGCAAATAAGAACAAATGTCTAAAAAAAAGATAAAACCATTGTTCTTAAACGCTGGTTTTATCCATTCATTATTTATTAAATTATTTATTAAATTTTTTCTTTAATGCCTCTTGCACAAACTCAGGAACAAAGCTTGAAACATCTCCACCAAATCTAGCAACTTCTTTTGTCGTAGAGGATGATAAAAACATGTTTTCAGCACGCGTCATTAAAAACACTGTTTCAATATTAGGTTGTAATCGTTTATTCGTCGTTGCAATTTGAAACTCATATTCAAAATCCGTTACCGCTCGTAATCCACGTAAAATCGTTTTAGCACCAAGTTGATTAGCAAAATCAACTACTAACGCATCAGCACAAACAACGACTTCAACACGTTCTAAATGTTTGGTTGCTTTTTTTAACATGTCAACACGTTCCTCGACCGTAAACAATGTTTTTTTATTAATATTTTCAGCAACAGCGATATATAAATAATCAAATAATTCATATCCACGACCAATGATATCTAAATGACCATTGGTAACAGGATCAAACGTTCCTGGATAAATTCCAATCTTTTTCATAACTGCTATTCCTCCACTATCATCCTTACAAAGGATTAATCACGATGATAAATCGTAATGGATGTGATGCCATAAATTTCACGTTTAACTTGTTTGATATCCCCTATCATCTCATGCAATTCATCTTCTTTTAAGCACTCCGCCATAATGATTCCCCCAGATGCTAATAGGTTGTGTTCATTTACAAACTCAATAATCTCATTAATTTTCTGTCCCTTATAAGGTGGATCTAATAAAATTAAATCAAACTGAATGTCTCGCTTGACTAACGCCTTTAACGCTCTAAAATAATCATTACGATAAATTTCGACGCAATCTTCAATTCGTAAATCTTTAACATTTTCTTTAATCGTGTTAATAGCAATCGTTTCTCGATCGACAAAAATGACTTTATCAATTCCTCGACTTAATGACTCGATTCCTAAATTTCCACTTCCACCAAATAAATCAAGAGCGATTCCACCATCAAAATATGGGCCAATAATATTAAAAATACTTTCCTTTACTTTATCAGTCGTTGGTCGAGTATTCGTACCTTTTACTGCTTTGATGCTTCTTCCTTTTAATGTTCCGGCTACGACTCGCATTTTATCACTTCCTAATATTTTTCTATTTTATCTCATTATTAAAATGTAATTGAACTTATCATCTTTTATTATCTGGAGTAACTCCATCATGACTAGCGGGAAAGTTCATTAAAAATGTCTAGTTACAGTTAGCGCTCTATCTTAATCTCTCTTACTATTAATGTTAAGAATTATCTAACTCAAACTTTTAATCTGACGAATACTCTTTTAATTTTAATGTTAGAAGGTCGAAAAATCAACAAAATATATTTCTTTAAATCTATTGCGATCAATTCACTTCTATCTTTTCAATAAAGTTTACTAATTTTATAGTATTTTAAAATCCTAATGTTTTAATTAAAACACCTTTTTAATGATCATCTTCAAACTATTACGATTGCATCGATTTCCAATGACAGAGTTTTTAATCTGAATAACTTCAATTCATATTCCCTTTATCAAAAATATAATTTGGAAAAATTATATAAAATTAGCTTAAATACCATAAAAAAGATATTTACGTATAATTTCAGCTTGTTTACGTTAAATAATCTCAAACTTAATATTAACGTGATATATTAAAAGTGATTTGAAAAGCAAAGTATAATTGCTAGGAATAAATAAAAAACTGGACCAATTAACCTTTCTATACCAAAGACTGATTAGTCTATCCAACAAGAATGTTAATTTATGTGCTTTTATTTCCCCTTTAATGCATCTATTAAAGATTTTTAGCAAATGTATATTTACTCTCAT
>NZ_JAGAVR010000113.1:0-21761 GCF_017941855.1 Turicibacter sp.
ACGTGCGGCATTCGTATTTCCGAATATAGTAGTTTTCCTAATACACTTTAACCATATTTTGAAGACAGAAAAGTCTACTTTCTTTTATCTTGGCGAAAAAAAGACTGACCCTTTGGAGTCAGTCTTTTAAATTATTTTACTCTTGCTTATAAACAATGAAATAAGTTTTATCTCTTTGATTTAATCAAAATATTACAAATATATTATCATTTTTTTATTCAGCATTTAACCACTTATCATTTTGCATGAAAATTGGTTTACTTCCACCATCGAATACATGATTCCCATAAAGAGCCGTTAAATAGGCTTTGAATTCATCTATATTGCTATATTTTGAAACAATGTAGGGTTCCATTGAGGCCACCTTTTCTAAAAATAAATATCCATCATCTGTTTTAATTAAAACACCCGTATGCCCAATAAATAGTGATTTATCCTCGTTGTAATTTAAGAAAACACTGATAATTGAAATATTATCGTCCGTCTCAAACTTTATCCCACGATTTTTCCATTCCTTTTGAATTTGTTTAACATGAAAACTTTGATCAGTCGTCTCTTTTGTTGAAATCGCCGTATAAAAGTTATGATAGGCACTTGCTTCTTCATCTGTAAACTGAATATTAGGATTTTCTTTAATAATCTCTTCATCAAATATTAAATTATTCATTTCGTCTGAGATAACGTCTTCTGTATCTATTTTAATTTGTTCCTTCATTAAGTTAAAAACTGTTAATCGGCAATTTTGATCTAAATAATCTGTTTGATTATCCCATTGTTCTTGAATATATGCATAATCAATCGATAAGTCAAAAAGATTAATTGTTTCAAATCCTACCTTCGTGTCTAGCGTATCCACAGCTAGTTTATTAAAATGATTGACCGATGTAAAAAATGAATTAATAGCTGACTGAGAAATACCATTTTCTAATAATAAAGCCGAAACTTTATGTTGAGTCTCGTCATCATTTAAGAATGAGTATGTAAAGGGAATAGATTGTTGCACTTCCGTACTTTCTTCTGATATTGATTCTAACTCTACTTTTTTAGAACTACATCCTGTAACTAATACAATAGCTGTTCCTACTAGTAAGAAATATTTCTTCATACTAAAATCCTCCACTTATTTAAAGTCTGTTTTATTATTTACCTATTAGACGCAAACATCAAGAAAAAAGTTTTAAAATACTAAAAAAGATTACTGAAATCAGTAATCTTTTTTTAGTATTATTTATGTTTTACCCAACCAACGGCAACTGCTCCTGGTCCCCCATGAACAGCTACTACTAATGAAATTGAATAGATATTAATTTCATGATTTGGATAAATTTCTTGTAATTCTGTTTGAACTGTTTTTGCAGCCTCTTCATTCCCAATATGCATCACAACTAATTGATAATCTTCTGTTAACTGTGCCTCTTTTGAAATTTCAATTAAACGCTTTAATGCCTTTTTAAACGTGCGAATCTTTTCAACAGCTTGGAATGTTCCATCAGGTTGAATTTGGCAAATAGGTTTAATTTGTAGTAAGCTACCTAATGCTGCTTCAACATTTGATAAGCGTCCACCTTTGCGTAAATTAGTTAAATCATTAATAGCTGCGTAAAATTGATTATTTTCACGAATCATTTCTAAGTACTCTAAAATTTCTTGAGCTGACGCTCCTTCTTTAGCTTTCATTGCTGCATAAACAGCAAACATACCTTGTGTATAAGTAACAGTACGTGAATCAAATACGTGAATATGCTCAGGGTTAACCATTTCTGCACATGTTAAAGCTGTTTGATGACTACCACTTAATTGGCTTGAAATGTTAATATGAATAATATCTTCATACCCTTGTTCAAATAATGATTCATATAAAGCTATCGTTTGTCCTGGAGATGGTTGTGAAGTTGTTGGTAACCCGTTGTAATTGGCACTACGCTCAAGAAACTCCTCAGGAGACATATCAATAAATTCTCGATAAGACTCAGTTCCAAAAACCACCGAAATATAGTTAACATAAATATCTAAAGCTTTTACAGTCTCTGCAGGAATACAACCTGTACTATCAGATACAATCGCGACTTTTGCCATATCATTTTCCTCCCAAATCTAGTTTGCTAATTAAATTTTATATTGATCTGGCATCCAGCAAGCTCCTACGCCTCCGCGACCAAAGTGAATCGCCATAACTGGGCCAATTTCATTTCCTACATGAACTTCTGCTTGATCACCGCAAGCTTCTTCCATTAATTTTTTCAACTCTTGTGCTAACTCTAAATCATTAGAATAAGTAAGGCGAACAATCTGCTTACCAGACTTTTCGATTTCCTCTTTTAAATGTTCTACCATCCATTTTAATACACGTTTTTTTGTACGAACTTTATCCAAAACATCAAGCTGGGCATCAACTAACCCGATAATTGGCTTAATATTTAATAAATTACCGATACTTGCTGCTGTTTTAGATAAACGCCCCGTTTTAACTAACGTATTTAAGTCATCAATGACTAAACAAAGTGTTGTATGATTACGATAAAATTCAATCACTTTTAATAATTCATCTAATGATTTTCCTTCATCGATTAATTGACAAACTTTAATAATAATATTTTCTTCCCCAATTGATGCGGTATTTAAATCGATAACCGAAATACGTCCTTCTAATCCATCTACCATTGTACTAGCAATACGTGCCGCATTAACTGTTCCGCTTACTTTTGGTGTACAATGTAAACTTAAAATATAATCGTACTCATCTTTGATTTGCTCATAAATCTGAACAAACACATCAGGTGATGGCTGTGATGTTGAGTATGATGCACCACTATCAATTAGATTAAATAACTCTTTATTATTGATTTCTTTATGCTCTACATAAGTTTGATCATTTACAATAACATTTAAATATCCATAATAAACATATGGATAGCGTTCTAGATCAGATGTCGTTAAATGCGTAAGACTATCTGTTACAATTGCAATTTTCATAATCCACCTCATTATCTTAACTATCAATATTATAACATATTTTATAATAACTCAAATATTCGACTTCATCTTAACGAACGAAAAATAGTTTTATTTTCAAAGCTTTCTGTTCTATTTTAACTTAAATCAAAAAAAAGTCAACTTTTTAAATACTAATCCTCTACTATAATATGAACTTTTCCATTATATTCATGCATTATATTAGAAAATACAAATTCCCTAAATAGTTGGTTTTTAATCTAGAATTCGATATAATTAAACCAAAGAACATGAGGTGATTACATGGAACGTTATTTAATGGTCGCACAAGATGGGGAAAATGAAATCATTGTAGATAAATCTCGTTTTATTTGTCACGTGAAACGTGTTTATAATGATCAAGATGCGATGGAATTTATCAAAGAAATCAAAAAAATCCATTGGAATGCCACACATAACTGCTCAGCCTATCAAGTTGGAGACTTCAACGAAATTCAAAAAGCAAATGATGATGGTGAGCCAAGTGGAACAGCTGGCGTTCCAATGCTTGAAGTCCTTCGAAAACAAGGAATCAAAAACTGCGTAGTCGTCGTCACACGTTACTTTGGTGGAATTAAACTTGGCGCTGGCGGCCTAATTCGTACATATGGAAAAGCCGTGTCAGAGGCGATTAAAGAACTCGGAGTCGTTGAGCGTAAAACAATGAAAACCATGTTCATCAATGCCGACTACACCCTACTTGGTACGATTCAAAATCGCTTAGAAGGAACAGACTACATCTTAAGTCAAGTTCATTATACAGATAAAATTTCAGTTGAAGTTTTAATCGATGTAGAAGCAGAAGAAGCATTTAAAAATTGGGTCATCGACATGACAAATGGAAAAGCAGACGTTATAGCTGGTGAAACATCATTCAGAGAAATTCCCTATCAACGAGAAAACTAAAAAAGACATTATCCACAAACTGGATAATGTCTTTTTTACTTCTGTTTTATAAAATTTTGATACCCAACAAATCCCTGTTCAATCTTATTCGCCCCTGCGTGATAATACGTTTTATCTTTTAAGCGATTCGGTAAATACTGTTGTTTCACGTAATGATTAGGATAATTATGAGGGAATTTATATTCTGTTCCAATTCCCAAATCTTTTGCCTCACCATAGTGAGCATCACGTAAATGTTTAGGAATGTCACCTACATTTCCTATTTTTAAATCTGCTAATGCCTCATCAATCGCAGAAATAGCAGAATTCGATTTCGGACTATTGGCAAGTAAAATAACCGCCTGAGCTAATGGAATACGTGCCTCAGGGAACCCTAGCTGCATCGCAGCATCCGTACAACTCTTAACGATCGAAACAGCTTGTGGATAAGCTAACCCAATATCTTCTGCTGCAATCACCAATAATCGTCTACAAATAGAAGTTAAATCACCTGCTTTAATCAAACGGGCTAAATAATGAATAGCAGCATCAGGGTCACTTCCACGAATCGATTTTTGAAAAGCACTTAACGTATCATAATGTTGATCGCCAAATCGATCATAAGAAAAGCCAGCTGTTACAGTACACTCTCTTGCAACTTCTAAATTTAGAACAAATCCTTCTGTCCTACAATTTGGATACAACGCAATCTCTAATGCATTTAAGGCCCGACGTAAGTCACCATTGGCTACATTTGCAATATAATTTAAAGCTTCCTCTTCTACCGTCAGTGGATACAAATAAAACTCTGACTCTACTAATTCAACCGCTCTCTTCAATCCATCTACAATCTCTTCAGGTGTTAAAGACTTAAACTCTAAAATTGTAGAACGACTTAAAATCGCACTAAAAATCGTAAAATAAGGATTCTCTGTTGTACTCGTAATTAATGTAATTTGACCTGTTTCAATATATTTTAGTAACGTTTGTTGTTGCTTCTTATTGAAGTTTTGAATCTCATCTAAATATAAAAAGATTCCATTCATTCCTTCCAGTGTATTCAAACTACTAATAATTTGTTTAATATCTTCAGTCTTTGCATCCGTCGCATTTAACTTATAAATCTTTTTATTCGATAAACTCGCAATAATATTTGCAATCGTCGTTTTCCCTGTACCAGAAGGACCATAAAAGATTAAATTTGGAATATGATTAACCTCTATTAACTTTCGTAAAATCTGCCCTTCTCCAATTAAGTGCTGCTGGCCAACTACCTCATCTAAAGTCCTTGGACGTATTAAATCTGCTAATGGTTTCATCATGAATTCCCCCTCCCTTGTATTATGGTTAAATAAACTACAAATTTTCAAATATATAAATTCAGATTATCTTTTCACTACATCCCTCCCTACTAATAGAGGATAAATCTGTAGAAAAAAATCCAAAAATAAAGAGTACTTCAACAAATATAGATTCACTAATATTTTACTTACAAAACAATCATCAACTGCTAGTCAAAAATAATTTTGTTTCGCTATAGAAAAAAAAGCTTCGGAAACCTCCGAAACTTTTAAATGTTTTAACGACGACGAATCTTATCAATATGATCTAACATAATTCCTGTTCCAACTACTACACAGTGTAATGGATTATCTGCTACAAAGACAGGAACATGTAACTCATCAGCTAATAAGCGGTCAAGGCCATGTAATAAGGCTCCACCACCTGTTAAGACGATACCTTTATTCATGATATCAGCTGATAATTCTGGAGGAGTTTGTTCAAGAACATTTTTCGCTGCATGAACAATAATACGTACTGATTCACGTAAAGCTTCTTCTACTTCAGTTGATGAAATAGTAATTGTACGAGGTAATCCTGATACTAAGTCACGTCCACGAACTTGTAATTCTTCTTCGCGACCTTCTGGATAAACTGTCGCAACACTGATTTTAATTTCTTCAGCTGTACGATCCCCGATTAATAATTTATAATTTGTTTTAATATAATCAACAATGTCTTGATCAAAACGGTTACCTGCAATTTTAATTGAAGCAGATGTTACGATATCTCCAAGCGATAAAACAGCGATATCTGCAGTTCCTCCACCAACGTCGATTACCATGTTACCAGATGGTTTAGAAATATCCATCCCCGCTCCTAAAGCAGCAATTTTTGGTTCTTCTTCAATGAATACTTCACGTGCACCACATTTTTCAGCAGCTTCACGGATAGCATTTTTTTCAACTAAAGTAATGTTAGTTGGGCAACAGATCATAATACGAGGTTGTGAAAGCATTCCTTTAATGTTTAACGAATTGATAAAATGTTTTAACATCATTTCAGTTGCCTCAATGTCAGCAATAACTCCATCTTTCATTGGACGAACAACTTCAATTTTACCTGGTGTACGACCAAGCATTTGACGGGCTTCTTCTCCCGCTGCAATCATACGACCTGATTGAGCATCAATTGAAACTACAGATGGTTCTTCAAGAACGATTCCTTTACCTTTTTCATATATTAAGACGTTAGCAGTACCTAAGTCGATTCCTATATCTTTAGAAAATAGCATACTTTCCTTCCTCCAAACTAATTTTTCAGTATTAGTATGTCTAAATAATTCATCACTATTTTATATTTTAACACAAATATATTGAACCGACTACAACTTTTCCTTCTCCTCTTTAGTTTTTTCAACAAAAAAAGCACTAATGCTCATTAGTGCTTTTTTCGCTTTTATAAATCACTTAATTTTTTATTAATAGCAGATTGTGGGTCAATTTTAACTTCATCTTTCATAATTTCAAAGTGCACCACATTTCCTGCGTCTGGTTCAAGTTGTGAAAGTCCAGTTGTTCCTAATACATCTCCTTGAGAGACTGAATCTCCAACGCTTACCTTAACATCATAAACACCATTGTAAATCGTTTTCACTCCGTTAGCATGTTCAATTGTCACAATCGTACCTTTTAAGATTTCATCTTTTACCGATGTAACAGTTCCTGTAAGAGATGCTACAACATTAGCAACTTCATCATTTGAACTTTTGAAACTCATACCTTTTGATTCATGGCTATACATTGATTGACCAACAGGATAGTAGAAGAAACTTTGAGTTTGAACATCAGTTTCAACTGTGTCACTATAATAATATTTTGTTACCTCAATGTCTTCACTATCTAATGGAGAACTAATAACTTCACCTAATGCAGCGGCATCTACAGCCTCTGATTGATTATTCATCGTTTGTAATTCTCCATTGTCTGTATAGATTAAATCATTGTTATTCCCATTAGCTGGATTTTGAACTGTTAAGTCTTCCGATGATTGGTTCACATATAATTGAACTCCGGCAAATACAGCAGATGCTCCTAATAAGACTACAAGTGCTAAGCTAATAGGGTCAATACGTTTAAATAATTTTTTGTTTTTTACATTTGTCATTTTTTCTTTTAATTTCATAGTCATCACCTCACCGTTATGATGACCACTTTTTTACTAACTTATTCAATTTTAGGAATTTTTTTCAATAATATTAACATTTTGGTAATAGTATTGGAGTATTTCTTGATAGTTTTTCCCTTGTTTAGCTAGTTGATTAGCCCCATATTGGCTCATTCCGACCCCATGACCGTAGCCATATGTCGTAATAAACACTTTATTGTCTTTAAATTCCAAAGAAAAATCACTTGATCTTAAACCTAGTTTTTCTCGAAATTCACGACCGCTATAGACAGTATCACCTACTGAAATCTCCTCTACATTACCTCCATCTGTATAACTTAAGATTTTAAAATCATTTTTTGTAAGACTTGAATCATTAAACGTATTACGTAATGCTGTTAAACTAAATTCAGTCACTTGCTCGTAAGTGGGGGCTGTTAAATCCCACTGACTACTGACACTTTTTAAGTATGGATATTCAACTGACCAATAATCTTCAGCATTTTCTGTATATCCATTGCTAATAGAAAAATAAAATGGAGTAATCATCTCACCATTGTATTCAATGATCTCTCCTTCCGTTTCAAGTACAGCTTGCTTCACTTTAGAATAGTATTTATCAAACTCATCTCCCCAACGTTCACGCATTTGAGATTCATCAAAATAAACTTGATGTTTAACTGTATCATGCATGTAATCTTCAGATTGTAGTTGATTGAGTGTATAAGTCCTTGCGGCAACTGCTTGAGCCTTTAAAGCTTCTAACTCATAGGCAGCTGGCATTTCACCCGCGACAACACCCACGATATACTCTTCAAGCAACAACTCTTCATAACTATTACTCTCTTCACGAAAAACAGTCACAACATTTTCTTTTGAGGCTTCAGTTTCTTGTGAAGAATCTACATTTTGAGTAGGGAGATGCATAACTTTCTCTACAACAGTTTGAGTTGAACGATAGATAATTTGAGATAACATCGGAATTATAACTAGTAATAAGATAAAAGATAAAATTAGAGCTGGTATTTTTTTCA
Organism: Turicibacter sp.; assembly: GCF_017941855.1. NCBI lineage: Bacteria > Bacillati > Bacillota > Erysipelotrichia > Erysipelotrichales > Turicibacteraceae > Turicibacter > Turicibacter sp. Next base: position 8,358 of record NZ_JAGAVR010000113.1, read on the forward strand.
TATTCATCACCTATCTATTATGAATCAGTATTTGGTGTACTATTCAACTCTATGCATAGGCGATAAAGATATGACTAAACCATCAGCTTTTTATTAAAAAATTGATTTAAGTAATGTAAAGATATCAATAAAGTAATCAATAAATAATTTTGAGATACTTACGGTTAATACAATATACAAAATAATCACATCATTACGATGAGTCCCTCTTTTAAATAATTTTTCTAGTTGTAAAGACATTAACATCTTAAACACAATGGGTAAGACTAAGATGTACCATATAATCATAAAATAAGCTTGAACATTCATAAAATCCCTCCGATACTAGTTTACACATGCTCTAGTAGTGATAAAAAATAAAAACTATAAAGAAGCTTATAAAAATCATTTTACATCCTATCTGAGTTTATTTAAATCATTTTAATAAATTTTCCGAGATAAATGTAAAAAAATCCCACACTTCAAAATTGAAATGTGGGATTTTTTTATTTATTCAGAAATTCTTTTTTCACCAACTCGTATTTGGTTAAGAAGTTTAACGATTTCCATTTCAGATTTAATTAAATCTTCACGTGTTTTAGCATTTTGTTTTTGACGTTCAGTACGTTCAAGATCCATTTTAGCACGTGCAACATCAATGTCTTCAGCCATCATTGCATCATTTGATAAAACATTAACATGGTTATTAGAAACCTCGAAAATACCATTATCAATTGCAATATATGAACTTTCCCCATTCATATCAATACGTAACTCTCCAACACCAAGTGGTGTCATCATTGGAATATGATTGTATAAAACAGCAAAATCACCGTCAATACCACGTGCAAAGATGCGTTCTGCTTCTCCATCGAATACAAGTTTATCTGGTGTTACTACGCGAACCGTCATTACTGACACAGTACCACCTCACACTATTTCATCTTATTAGCTTTTTCGATTGCTTGCTCGATTGTTCCAACTAAACGGAATGCTTCTTCTGGTAAATTATCATGTTTTCCATCTAAGATTTCTTTGAATGCGCGAACTGTTTCAGCAACTGGTACATAAGAACCTTTTAATCCTGTAAACTGTTCTGCTACGTGGAAGCTTTGAGATAAGAATAATTGAACACGACGTGCACGGTGCACAACTTTTTTATCTTCTTCACTTAACTCATCCATACCTAAGATAGCGATGATATCTTGTAACTCACGGTAACGTTGTAACATCATCTGTACACGACGAGCTACATCATAGTGTTCTTGTCCTACGATGTCTGGTGATAAAGCGCGTGAAGTTGAAGCAAGTGGGTCTACCGCTGGATAGATACCCATTGCAGCAATACGACGCTCTAAGTTTGTTGTCGCATCTAAGTGGGCGAATGTTGTAGCTGGCGCTGGGTCAGTATAGTCATCCGCAGGAACGTATACTGCCTGAATAGAAGTGATTGATCCTTCTTTAGTTGATGTGATACGCTCTTGTAATTGTCCCATCTCAGTTGCAAGTGTTGGTTGGTAACCTACCGCTGAAGGCATACGTCCTAAAAGGGCAGAAACCTCAGAACCTGCTTGCGTGAAACGGAAGATATTATCGATGAATAATAATACGTCTTGTTTTAACTCATCGCGGAAATATTCAGCCATTGTTAAACCAGTTAAGGCAACACGTAAACGTGCTCCAGGTGGTTCGTTCATTTGTCCGAATACCATGGCAGTTTTATTGATTACTCCTGATTCAGTCATTTCATGGTATAAGTCGTTCCCTTCACGAGTACGTTCTCCTACACCGGCGAATACTGAAATCCCACCATGCTCTTGAGCGATATTGTTAATTAATTCCTGAATTAATACTGTTTTCCCTACTCCGGCACCACCGAATAAACCGATTTTACCACCTTTGATATAAGGTGCTAATAAGTCTACTACTTTGATTCCTGTTTCAAGGATTTCAACAGTTGTTGATAACTCTTCAAATTTAGGAGCTTCTTTATGAATTCCTTCATGTGGTGTTCCTGCTGGAACCTCACCTTTATTATCTACTGGTTGACCTAATACGTTGAAAATACGTCCTAAAGTTGCTTCTCCTACTGGTACGCTAATTGCATTTCCTGTATCCACAACTTCTAAACCGCGGACTAACCCGTCTGTTGCATCCATTGCGACAGTACGTACAACACCATCACCAAGTTGCACTGCAACTTCAAGTGTTAATGATTTACGTTCCCCACCAACTTCATAATCAACAGTTAAGGCATTGTAAATAGCAGGAAGATGGTCTAAACCAAACTTCACGTCTACTACTGGTCCGATTACGGCTACAATATGACCTGTTGCCATTTGTAATGACCTCCTTTTATTCTAAGGCTGAAGCTCCACCGACAATCTCAGTGATTTCTTGAGTAATTGCTGCTTGCCTTGCTCTATTGTAAACTAACTGTAAATTCTTAATGATTTCAACTGCATTATCAGTTGCATTTTGCATCGCATTCATACGAGAGGCATGCTCTGAAAGCTTAGCTGTAATCGCAACACCATAAATAGTTCCCTCTAAATATTTCGGTAAAATGGCATTGATTATATCTTCTTCTTTAGGTTCAAATGAATATTGAGCTTTTGATTTCTCTGCTTTCTTTGACTCTAAAGGTAAAATTTGTTTTGTCATAGGTTCTTGAGCGATTTTTGAAACGTAATGGTTATAAACCACTACAACCTCACTAATAACTCCAGCCATATAATCTCCGATTACTTTATCCACAACCGGTTTAATGTCTTGATATACAATGTCATCTGGAACGAAAACAAATTCATTCTCAACGACTAAGTTAGAACGTTTTGCATAATCAAATCCTTTGCTACCAATCATATAAAGTTTAGATTGATCGCTTGGTTTTGAATCAATTTGTTGTTGCAAAAGTTTTAAAACATTACTATTATATCCACCTGCAAGACCACGATCTGAAGTAATAACTAAGTATCCAGTACAATTAGCTTCACTTTTTGATTTAAAGAAAGGATGGTGGCTCATGCTAGATGAGCTTGAAATATTTCGCACCATATCCTCTAACGTTTCCATGTAGTGGTGATAGTTTTTAGTTTTAGCTTCTGATTTCGTTAACTTCGCCGCTGAAACCATTTGCATGGCTTTAGTAATCTGACTCGTATTTTGAGTCGAATTGATTTTATCTTTTATATCACGCATTGATTGAGCCATACTAGTTCACCGTCCTTATTTATTAATTGAAAACGGCTTTAAAGCTCTCAATTGCTTCGTTTAATAAATCTGTATCTGGTAAATCTTTTGTATCACGAATATGTGCAAAGATTTGTGGACGTTCATTTTCTAAGAATGTGTATAATTCTTTTTCAAAACGAGCGATATCTGCTAATTCGATGCTATCTAAGAATCCATTAACTAATGCGTAGATGATACATACTTGTTTTTCAACCGCAACTGGTTGATTAACACCTTGTTTTAATACTTCAACTGTGCGTTCCCCGCGAGCAAGTTTAGCACGAGTTGACTCATCTAAGTCAGATCCGAATTGAGCGAAGGCTTCTAATTCACGGTAAGAAGCTAAATCAAGACGTAATGTCCCCGCAACTTTTTTCATTGCTTTGATTTGAGCAGATCCCCCTACACGTGATACTGATAACCCGGCATCAATCGCAGGACGGATACCAGAATGGAAGTAATCTGATTTTAAGAAGATTTGTCCATCTGTAATCGAAATAACGTTTGTTGCAACGTATGCTGATAAGTCACCAGCTTGTGTTTCAATGAATGGTAAAGCAGTAATTGATCCTGCCCCTAACTCATCATTTAACTTCGCTGCACGCTCAAGTAAACGAGAATGTAAGTAGAATACATCCCCTGGATATGCTTCACGACCTGGTGGACGTTTTAATAATAATGATAACTCACGGTAAGCAGCTGCTTGTTTAGATAAATCATCATAAATAATTAATACGTGTTTACCAGCGTACATGAACTCTTCTGCCATCGCAACACCTGAATATGGTGCAACGTATAACATTGGAGATGGTTGAGAAGCTGATGCAGATACAACGATTGTATAGTTCATTGCATCATGTTTCTTTAATGTTTCAACTACTGAGTTTACAGTAGATTCTTTTTGTCCAATAGCAACATAAATACAGATAACATCTTGACCTTTTTGGTTTAAGATTGTATCAACTGCGATTGCTGTTTTACCAGTTTGACGGTCACCGATGATTAACTCACGTTGTCCACGTCCGATTGGAACTAAAGCATCAATCGCTTTGATCCCTGTTTGTAATGGTTCATGAACTGATTTACGAGCCATTACTCCTGTTGCTTTTGCTTCTGTTGGACGATATTTATTCGTATCGATTGGACCTAATCCATCGATTGGATTTCCTAATGCGTCTACAACACGTCCGATTAATGCCTCTCCTACTGGAACAGACATGATACGTCCTGTACGTTTAACTTCGTCACCTTCACTAATTGAACGGTACTCCCCTAAGATGATAACCCCAACGTTATCTTCTTCAAGGTTTTGTGCCATCCCAACAGCACCTGAGGCAAATTCAATAATTTCCCCAGCCATGACATTTTGAAGACCATGAACACGAGCGATTCCGTCCCCAACTGTTAATACCGTACCAGTTTCAGTTACATCTAATACTTGCTCATAGTTTTTAATTTGCTCGCGCAAAATTGCACTAATTTCTTCCGGTTTGATGGCCACCAATGCTCACCTCTATTCTATTTTAACTCAACGTTCATTAGATTTTGTTTTAAGTTTTTTAATTGTAACTTAATTGTGTTGTCATAAACAACATCTCCTAAGTTTACTTTATAACCACCAAGTAATGATGGATCAATAACTACGTTAAGCTTAACTTTTTGGTTTAATTTTTTTGTAAAAACATATGTTAACTGATTTAACTGAGCATCACTCAATGGAACAGCTGAATAAACAGTTCCTTCAACAATGCCGAAATGCTCATTAACCATTTGGTTAAAGGCAACCACAATTTCATTTAATAAATCGATACGGTCTTTATCAATTAATACCATTAAAAAATTAACTGAAATTTGTGGAGTATTTGATGAGAAAATAGATTTAATTAATTGTTTTTTCTCTTCTTTATCTAGTTTTGGAAGTGTTAAAACATTTAAGAATTGTGGTTGTTCTTTGATAGATGAAACAATCACATTAAAATCATTTTTAACTTCTTCTAAAACATTTTCTTCTAAAGCAATATCATATAAAGCTTTAGCATAAGTAGAAGCAATTTTACTCATGGCTTCCACCTACTTTAGATACGAATTGATTAAATAATTCATCGTGTGCTTTTGCATCGATTTCTTTTTCAATCATTTTTTCTGCAGAACTTACTGCTAACTCAACGATATCCTCACGAATACTCGCATAAACAGCCTTACGTTCTTGTTCGATATCGGCTGATGCTTTCGCTAATTTTTGTTGAGCTTCCATGCGAGCACTTGTCACGATTTCATCATGAATATTTTGTGCTTGTTTCTTAGAATTTTCAACGATTTCACGTGCTTCATCGCGTGCAACTTGCACTTGCGCTTCTGCAGATTGTTTTAAAGCAATTGCATCTGCTTTTAACATTTCTGCATGATTAATCTCTTCAGAAACTAACTCTTGACGCTTACGTAAGAATTCTTTCATAGGAGCCCATGCAAAATGCTTAATGACAAAGAATAAGACTAGAGTCGACAAGATTTGTAACGTGAAGTTGATCCAGTCTGGCATGATATAGATTTGCAAGTAGGTTGCCCCCTTTCTTATCAGTCTTAGATATAATTAGTTAGTTTATATGAATTATAATTGACCGATGAATGGGTTGATGAATAATAAGATGATTGCTACTACGAATCCGTAGATTGCTGATGTTTCCGCGATCGCTTGACCTAAGATCATCATTTGCATTACATCACCTTTTGCTTCTGGTTGACGTCCAACAGCTGCAGCAGCTTGACCTGCGGCATTACCTTGCCCGATCCCTGTCCCGATACCTGAACATACTGCGATTCCAGCTCCAACAGCTGACATACCTAATACGAATGCTTCATTTGAAATTGTTGATGCAACAGTTTGTAAAAACATAATTAAATTCCTCCTAATAACTTGTTATTTTAATTTTTTTAATTTTTGGATTACTCCATTGCCCCTTGTGTCCAAATCATTGTTAACATGATAAAGATGAGCGTTTGAATAACTCCCGCAAAGATATCAAAATATCCATGCGCAAATGGAGCGATTAATGGTGAGAACCATCCAAGTGCTTGATATACAAGTGACATAATAATACCACCACTTAAAATATTACCAAACAAACGGAAAGATAACGAGATTGGTTTCGCAAGCTCTCCAGTAATATTTAAAGGTAATAAGAATGGGAAGTCCCCAAGATATGTGTCGTATAAGTAACCACCAATACCTTTAGTTTTGATCCCTGATCCAACCATTAAGACAATAGTCATAACAGCCAAGGCTAATGTGACGTTGTAATCTGATGTTGGTGCTGTTAATCCAATAAGCCCCAATAAATTGGCACAGACTAAATACACAGCTAAAGTTCCAATATATGGGGCAAATTTCATATGCTTAGTCCCCATTGTTTGATCTACTAATCCTTCAATACCTGTAATCAGTATCTCTAAGAATAGGACAACACCCTTCGATGGTTTCGATGGATCTGCCTTTTTAACTTTGCTACCAAACCAGATAAATAGTACACATAACACAACGACCAATAAAACTGAATTGGCAACCGTTGGATTAACTAATGTTTCTCCATTAGAATTTTCAACAACGATTTTCATTAGTAATGGACTCATTCTTAACCTCCTTTCTTAGAGATTCATAGAAAATGAATCAATATTTTACTTTTTAATTCTTACCCCTAAAACACACATAATCTGTTTTAAGTTTTGGCTCTAGTTTGTTAAAAACAATCTATTGAGCTATATATTCAACGATGATTACTTTTTGTTTTTTCCATAGCCAAACGTAAAGAAACCATCAGTTTGAATCGCAAATCGTACCATTGAAATTCCAATAATTGCTGCAATAAATGCATGAGTTCCAAACTGAACTGCTAGAACAAGTGTTGCGGCATAAATGACTAATCGAATAACTAAATTCGACATCATCGATGACCTAGCACCCTTTTCTTGACGATCTAGTGCATTTTTAGCACCAATAACAATTAATCGGAAATTAATAAGGTTAACAATAACTCCTAGCCAGTACCCGATTATCATATTTACCATTGGCCACTTAAATACCATTGCCACAATTGCAATTAAAAAAGTAAAAACCAATGCCAATTGAATAACTCTTTTAGGTACGACTCTAATTGGATCATTCTGTAATTGACTCAAGACTTATCCCTCTTATCTATTTTAATTATTAACAGATAAACACTTTTAATGCCGCTGAAGAACCCGATAAAGATAAATAATAATAAAAATAACGGAGATGTATGCAACCACTGGTCAAGATATTTACCGATAAATAAACCAACCATAATATTAGCTACCATCGTAATTCCAACCTGTGACATAAGCGTCATCCACTTCATGGCTTTTACAACTTTAGGTGATCCACTCATTTATTTCGTTCCGAAAATTCGGTCTCCTGCATCTCCAAGACCAGGTACAATGTAACCTTTTTCGTTCAATTTCTCATCTAAAGATGCTAAGTAAATTGTTACATCTGGGTGAGCTTCATTAACTGCTTTAACTCCTTCAGGTGCACCAACTAAACAAACAAGTTTAATATTTTTAGCTCCGCGTTTTTTAATTGAATTGATTGCTGCAATAGCAGATCCCCCTGTTGCTAACATCGGGTCAACAATGAAAATATCACGTTGATCAAGTCCATCTGGGAACTTTGCGAAATACTCAACTGGTTGTAATGTCTCTTCATCACGGAAAATTCCAATATGTCCAATACGAGCAGATGGAATCATTTGTAAGATACCGTCAACCATTCCAAGACCAGCACGTAAAATTGGTACAACAACCATTTTTTTACCTGCAATAACATTAGCCTTAGTTGTTGCAACTGGTGTTTGAATTTCGATTTGTTCTAATGGTAAATCACGCGTAATTTCATAAACCATTAATCCACCGATTTCATTAATCATTTGGCGAAATTGAGTTGTCGATGTTTCCTTTTGTCGGATTTGTGTTAGCTTATGTTGAATTAACGGATGATCTAAAATATTAACTTTAATCACGTCGGTCACCTCTTTTTTTTCTATAATTTTTCATAATTCATTTAGTAATTCTACAACTTTTTAACTATCATTTCAATCAATAAATAGTATAAATCGTGAATACATTTACATGTTTCTACAAAATTTTTACGTTTATCATTTTTTTCAACAACATTATCTATTGTACACACTCTATCAGTTTGAACGAATCTTACTATTTATATGTTTAACAAAAAAAGAAATCCTATTTCAGGATTTCATAAGCGTTTTCATATTTTGATATTTTCTCAATACGTGCAGTATGGTGTGCACCCATAAATTCCGTTGTTAACCATACAGAAACGATTTCACGAGCAAGACCCGGACCAATGACACGTCCTCCCATTGCTAAAACATTTGAATCGTTATGTTCGCGAGTTGCTTTTGCAGAAAATAAATCATGAACTAATGCACAACGAATTCCCTTAACTTTATTCGCTGCAATACTAATTCCGATTCCAGTACCACAAATTAAGATTCCACGATCAAATTCTTTAGCTGCAACAGCTTCTGATACTTTAAACGCGTAATCTGGATAATCTACCGCACAATCATTATAACTTCCAAAGTCCTCATATTGTACATTCATATCGTTTAATAAAGCTAAAATTTCTTGTTTTAACGCAAATCCACCATGATCACATGCAATAGCTACTTTCATGAATATACACTCCTTCTTACCTGTCAAAATCACATCCATTTTATTATATCATAAAATTTAGGTGATAAATAAAACTATCCTTCAAAATTTTCCCACTTTTATCTTCCATTTTTATCTAATCATTTCCATTTATCTAAAATTTAATACTCATAACACGCATCTGATCATCTTTAAATAAATCTGATTCCCCTAAATTAGTTGGTTTCTTCACCTCAATAAATCCTAGTAATTCAAACAACTGGTAAGCATATGGTTGATTAGCCATTGAAATCAGTTGATTAATTCCCGCTGCCTTAGCACTAGCGTACAATTCAAAAAACATATTAACTAATAAATCGGGATTAATTTGATGATTATAAATGAAATAACGAATAATCCCTAATCCATCAAACTTTTCATAGGATACCATCCCAGTCACCTCTTCGTCATTCTTAATTAAAACAGAATGGGCGATAATTTCTTCATTTACTGTTTCAATCCCTGATGCTCTTTTTACAAATTCACATACTAAATCATAATCTTCACTTGTATAACGTTTCACACTTGCCATAATCTACTCCCCCTCCTATATACATAACGATTCATAACCTGGATAATGAAAGTTGGTCTTAGTTATTCAGATACTTGATAATCAAGTCCAACTATAATCCCGATAAAAGTTTCTTTCTATATATCTACAGAAATGTTTTACACACTTTCGAATTAGACTCGATTGATGATATAAACACTAACTAGACGGGTCGCCTATTATTTTCAAATAAAATGACCTTCTATTAATAGGGCAATCAACTAATGTACAAAACTTAGCAGACTGATATAGAGAAAATTAATCACAGTTATATATCTAAATCTATATTCGCTATCTAGCTAAATTATTAATAAAATACTTAAATAACAAAAAAAGAATAACAAAGCAATTGCTACTTCATTATTCTTAACTAGATAAAAGGAGTTGAATGGGAGTGTTTGTTTTTATAAGCAAAGAATATTTTAATATTCATCCTCATATAAATACCAATTTGCTTTTGCTGATTGATCTACCTTTGCATAAGTATTCTCATTTACTTTAGTGTCACGCCCACCAAAAAGAGTTTCAAACACTTCACCAAAATATGATTTAAATTGTTTAGTTTGAAATGCCTCTTGTGTTGTCTCCATTGCTGTATATTGAGCATTCCAATGATCGTCTGATTCCTCAGCTTTAGTTGCACTTGGACCTAAACAAAGATCAGGATTCATAAAACACCACCAATTGTTACCAAGACCATCACCGATTGTAATAACTAAACTTTCATAGTAACCTGCATCATAAGTTGCTCCGTTGTATTGTTTTTCCGGAAATAAATGTGCACCATATGAAACCTCGAACTCTTCATCATAATTGATAGTATCTAAAACATAAGCTACTGTTTTTTCAATCTCACCAATATTTTCAACAATAAATTGTCGAGTTGAATCAATCGTTTCAAAATATGTTTTATTGTTTGCTAAATATTCATCAATAGCAAATCGAACCATTTTCTTAGCTTGTTGATCTTCATATTTATTTGAATTAGGAATAATACGAATTCTAATTGCTGTATCATTCACTGTCACAGTTTCCTCTGCATATGTTGTTTTTGTTTCAGTTTTTCCTATTTGGTATACTACTACCATCATAATTAAAGTTATTGCTACGATAATTTTTGTTTTGTTTGTCATCTCAAACACCATCCCTTTCGCTGATAACTCAGTATGGATGATTTTTTTAAAATTATACATCTAACTTTATTTTTTTAAAACTTTTTTTATTTCTTCTTCTGAAATAGCACCTTGGCGTAAAATAACTATCTCACTTTGCGTGCAATCTAAAATAGTAGATGGTACTTTCTCCATCGTCTCTCCATCATCAATAACAAACTTCACACGAGAGATAACTGGATTCGAAGTTTCTATCATTGTCGGACTAGGTTCTCCAGAAATATTAGCACTCGTTGTAGCTAAGGGCCCGATCTTCTCTAGCAATTCAAGAGCCACTGGATGATTTGGAATACGTAATCCAATTGTCGATTTTCCACGTGTAATCTCATCTGCTAACTCCAACTTTGTATTCAATATTAGCGTCAATCCTCCAGGTAAAAAATTATCCACAAGCACCTTAACCTGTTGATCTAGTGGTCCAACAATCTCCTCCATCTGCATAACATTCGCACATAAAATAATCAGTGACTTATCTGTCGGACGATTCTTCACCTCAAAAATCTTATTCAAAGCAATGGGAGAATGAATATTAGCCCCAATTCCATACACCGTATCAGTTGGAAAAACAATGACATCATCTTCATGAAGTTGTCCTATTATTTCAGATAGCTGTTCCTTTTTAAAAATCATTCATATTCCTCCTACAAAAAGGAGGATGTCTAAAGACATCCCCATTCTATACATTACTTACTCTATCATCATAATTAAAGATAGTATTCTCTCTTTGCTAATAATAACTAAGAGAACATTTGATTTATTTCATCTTAAGCAAGGTTCACCCCCGCCCACTAGCGGAGGAAAGCTAAGAGCTCTCTTCGCTCGCTTTCATCTTAAACGAGGTTCAATCTCTTACTTTATATCTCCCCAGTGATTGAGGAAATCTAGCTTCGCTAGCCTGGGTCCCCCCTACTTATTTATAATAATTGTCATACGGTCTTTTCCGTTTAGGTCTTTTAATGTTTCAAATTCTGCATTTGGGAAGTGTTGTTTCACAAGTTCAGCCATGGCTTCTTTGTGATTATAAGCATGCTCAAATGCAATAATATTTTTCTCATTTACCACTTTATGAGCATCTTTTAAAATTTGACGATAGAATTTTAATCCATCTTCTCCACCAAATAAAGCTAAGTGTGGTTCATTATCTTTCACAAGTGGATCCACATCTTCAGTTAATGGAATATATGGAGGATTTGAAACTAAAATATCAAACTTTAATCCACGTTCAATTAAAGGTTGTAACATATCCCCTTGATAGAACGTCACATTAGCTCCTAAATTAGCAGCATTTTTCTTTGCCACTTCTAAAGCTGCCTCAGAAAGCTCAGTTACTGTCACTTCCATATTTGGCTCTTCAACCGCTAAAGTAACACCAATTGCACCACTACCTGTTCCAACATCAACGAGTTTAACTGCTGCCCCATCAAACACATCATCATATGTTGATAAAACATTAGCTACTAACTCTTCCGTTTCAAAACGAGGAATTAATACGTCATCATTTACGATAAATTTATGACCAAAGAACGTTTCATAGCCCATAATGTGTTGCACAGGGATATTTTGCTCCACATACGTTTTAACACTACGTTCAAATTCTTCAACTTGTTCTTGTGGCACTTCCATATTCATATCAGCTAAAATTTCGTAACTCTCTTTCCCAGTTACATGCATTAATAATAATTTAACAGCTGAATCTTCTTTTCCATTTTCAAGGGCATAATCTTCAGCCCACTTTAACAATTCGCGCATTGTTTTCATTTTTATCACCGTCTTCTTAAAATCAATCCCATTTTACTCTAAATTCTATAAACATGCAAATCATTTATTTATCCCAATTCAAAACATCCTGATTAATCAGATCGACATTCTCTATCAATACGCACTATTTTCTCTATATTTATTCACTTCTTTATTCAAATAGCCTTGTGTATAAATGACTCTATATCTTTTAAAATATTATTCTCTTCATTTCTCTAAAATCTTTATCCTGGCCATCACCATTTCATTCGCCTAACATATATTATATTAGATGCAGCAATAAATGCAGTATTTAAGCATTATTGGAACCATATTTTAGAATTACTAAAAAAATATCTTAAAAAAACTTATTTTTTTTACACAATATACGTTTAAAATTCACAGTATAGGTTCATACTATAATTGTCCGTAAGACGAGAAACTTACGGGTATACTCTTCCCCCCATATAAAACTTTATTTCATTACTCATTTCTCTCCCCAATTTTTAAAGTTTTATTTTTCATACTCTCTCCTTATAATTCTCTCCCAAAGTATTTTAATACTTTAAACTCCCTCGTGAAAGCAAAGACTTTTTCCGAGCTTCCCTCTTTTCCCCCAAAGAGGTTCGAGGGATAGATGAGAATTTACTCCCCCCAGTGAATTCTCATCACTTGAACACTGTAGAGGTCTCCCCCCCTCTACAGTCTCCTAATTTTAAAAAAGCGCCCCTCCCCCGGGCGCTTTTTTAATACTTATTTACATCAAAAAGTATTATTTTAATCCAATATAATTAAATTTTAAATTTTTTTGTATTTAATGTTTAAAAATAATTATAACTGCCTATACTATAATTGTCCGTAAGACGAGAAACTTACGGGCATACTCTTCCCCCCATATAAAACTTTATTTCATTACTCATTTCTCTCCCCAATTTTTAAAGTTTTATTTTTCATACTCTCTCCTTATAATTCTCTCCCAAAGTATTTTAATACTTTAAACTC
>NZ_JAGAVR010000114.1:0-48499 GCF_017941855.1 Turicibacter sp.
ATATATCATCTTATTTACATTATTTACGGTTGTTCCGGTTGTCATGTCGATGGGGCTAAGCTTTACGTATTTTAATATGTTAGAGCCACCGAAATTTGTTTTTTTAGATAATTATATTCGCTTATTTGTAGAGGATGAAGTCTTCCAAATCGCATTGAAAAATACATTGTTTTTAGCGATTATTACAGGTCCATTAAGCTATATCATGGCTTTCATTTTTGCTTGGGTCATTAATGAATTTAAACCAAAACTAAGAGCTGTTTTAACCTTAGTGTTTTATGCGCCTTCAATCGCTGGGAATGCGTTCTTAATTTGGTTAATTATCTTCTCAGGTGACGTGTATGGATTTGCAAATGCCTACCTAATGGAGTGGGGAATTATTGATTCACCAATTCAATGGTTACAAGACCCTGATTATATGATTTGGATTTTAATCATTGTTCAGCTTTGGTTAAGTTTAGGGGTATCCTTCCTTGCTTTTATGGCAGGACTTCAAAATGTTGATACAACGCTTTATGAAGCAGGAGCTATTGATGGAATCAAAAATCGTTGGCAAGAATTATGGCACATTACATTACCATCTATGAAATCACAATTATTATTTGGTGCTGTTATGCAGATTACACAATCATTTGCTATTTCAAATGTTTCGGTTCAATTAGTTGGATTTCCATCGGTTGATTATGCAGGACATACGATTGTCACTCACTTAATGGATTATGGTCAAATCAGATATGAGTTAGGATATGCCTCAGCCATTGCTACGGTATTATTTGCCATTATGCTTCTTTCAAACTTAGTCGTTCAAAAATTACTTAGAAAGGTCGGGTCATAACATGAAAAATAAATATAACAAAAATAAAGAATTTTATAGAGAGTTATTATTTGTTGTTGCCGGCCTATCGTTCTTCTTAATTTTTATCTTTTTTACGCGATTTGTGATTAATGTGATTGCTATGGTCGGGGTCGTTGCGTTTATCATTTCCATTCGTAAAACAGTTTTTGAACAGATCGGTTTAATCCCAACGTATTTAAAGCAGTTTGGTGTCTTTTTAATCAGTCTTCCCAAAAAAGGTCTAGATGTCCTTAAAATGATTCCATCGTGGTTAAAAAGAAGTAGACACAAACATAAATATGGGAAAAAACGTTTGAACCGTTCAAAGCTGGGAGATTTCTCACTGTTTCTATTTTTAGGGGGATTTGGACTCTTCTCAGCTTGGCCATTGTTGTTTATCGTTAATAATGCATTTAAACCAATGGATGAAATTTTTATGTTCCCACCACAATTATTTGTAAAAAACCCTACCTTTACGAACTTTTACGATTTACTCATCGTGATTGGGAATTCATGGGTACCATTCTCTCGCTATTTCTTTAATACGATTTTAATTACATTAGCAGGAACGTTTGGCCATGTTATCTTTGCTTCTATGGCAGCTTATCCATTAGCGAAATTTAAATTCCCGGGTTCGAAATTTATTTTTAATATCATTGTCTTATCCTTAATGTTTGCACCACAAGTGACTGAAATTCCTAACTATATTACGATTTCATCGCTAGGATTAGTTGATTCCTATTGGGCAATTATTCTTCCAGCCTTTGCCTATCCACTTGGCCTTTATTTAATGAAACAGTTTATGGAAGGGATTCCGATGTCGTTGATAGAAGCCGCTAAAATTGACGGGGCAAGTGAGTTTGAAATCTTTTGGAAAGTCGTCATGCCAGTTGTTAAACCTGCATGGTTAACGCTTGTCATTCTCGTATTTCAACAGCTATGGGTTGCAACGGGGGGGAACTTTATCTACAGTGAAGAATTAAAGACCTTGAGCTATGCACTAAATCAAGTTGTAACAGTTGGGATTGCCAGAACAGGTGTATCGGCAGCTATAACACTCATTATGATGATTGTACCAATTACTGTTTTTGTTATTACACAAAGTAATATTATTCAAACGTTTGCAACGTCTGGTATGAAAGAGTAGGTGTGGGGAGTGAAAAGAAAACTTAAATATTTATCTGCATGTTTAGTAGTAGCTACAATGATGAATGTTAATCCTGTTAAAGCGGATGTGAACTCAAATAGTGAATATTACTTATATGATTACTGGGGGGAACCCTATTATTCAGCACCATTGTTTGAAAATGTAAAGATGGTCGATGCAAATGATTACCTCAATCAAGGCATTAGATTAGATAAAATCACAGATATTTTTTATGAAAACAATCAATTTTACTTACTCGATGCTTCAGAGGGAAATGAGAAGATCGTGATATTAGATCAATCATTTAATTATATTTCAACGATTTCGACATTTAACAATGGTGATAAGTTATCTAAACCTCAAAGCCTTTATATTCGCGATGGGTTAATTTATATTGCAGATACGGGAAATGGACGAGTCGTCGTTTTAGATCAAATGACACACGAATTAAAAACTATCATAGGAAAACCAGAGGGTGTACCTGGACTTGAAAAGAAAGCAACCTATGAGCCGACTAAAATTGCCGTTGATAATGTTGGGCGTATTTACATGATTGTAAATGGAATTTATGAAGGAATTTTAGAAGTCGATATTGAGGGGAATTTCTATGGATTTAAAGGGGTAAATAAAGTTAAAGTTGATTTTGTTGACTTATTTTGGTATCAATTTATGACAAAAGAGCAACGTGAACAAACAATCGGCTATTTACCAACACAATTTGCTAATATTGATGTGGATGAGAATGGATTTATTTATACCGTCACGCGCTCAGATAGTAAAGAACCGATTAAGAAATTCAATCTTAAAAGTGAGGATGTCTTAAAGTTTGAGTACGATTTTGCTCGTCCGAGCGGGGATTATATGCAAAAAAGCAAATACGGAACAAATGTGTTTGTTTCAATTGCCATAAACGATTATGGAATTTATGCAGCGTTAGATGAAGTTTATGGGCGTATCTTCTTATATGATGAAAATGGAAATATGCTTGGAATTTTAGGAAATAATGATGAATTGAAAAAACCAAGTGAAATTATTTGGGTAGATGATGACTTAGTCGTAATTGACAGTAGTTCAAATCGAATGAAAGTGTACACGCCAACGGAATATGGGAAAATTGTGTTGAATGCCTCAAAAAGCTATTATGATGGAGATCTTCATCAATCCTCTTTATATTGGGAAGAAGCATTGAAACAAAATTCAAACTTCGAATTAGCTTATACTGGAATCGGTAAAATTAAATATCGTGAAGGTCAGTACAAAGAAGCCATGGAATATTTCCAATTAGGTCAAAGTCGAAGTAACTATACACGAGCATTTGAAAAATATCGTGGTGAAATGATTAAACAATACTTACCAGTCGTCTTTTTTGTTGGAACTGGAGCGGTAATCTTTTACGTTGTAAAATCTGTGCGTCGTAGCGGAAAGAAGGGGCAGGCTGATGTATTCTAATTTCAAAGAGAGATATGTTGATTTTCCATTACATGTTAACTTACGCCCATTTAAGGGATATGAAGCATTAAAATTTCAAAAAAAGGGCGAACTAAAAGTTGCGCATCATTTCCTTTTAATGCTTATTTTGTTAAGCATAGCGGAATATGTTTATACGGGCTTCTTGGTTAATAATTATAATCCACATGAGTTCAGTTTATTACGTCAAATCTCACTTCCAATGATGACTGTCGTTTTAATTAATATTTCCATCTGGTCAGTCACAACATTGATGAATGGGAAGGGAAAATTTATTGAGATGTATCAAGTCATTTTGTATAGCTCTGTCCCTTTGATTATCACGAAGTTTATCGCACTATGTTTTAGTCACCTAATTGTCGCGGATGAAATTGTCTTTTATTATTTAATCTTAAATATTGGATTATTATGGACTGTCTTTAGTTTTATTATTGGGATGGTTGTCGTTCAAGAATATTCATTAGGAAAGACGATTGGAACACTTGTATTATCTGTTGTAGCTGGCATCATCATTTTATTTATCCTCATATTGTTATTTAGTTTACTACAACAACTTTATGGCTTTATTATTTCAATTTTACGTGAAATTAACTATATGATGGGGGGGTAAGCGATGAGTTGCGTAAAGGAAGGAATCATCAGTATTTTTTCATTCATTGTTAAACTAGTTGTTAGTTTATTTAAAGGAATCGGATTGTGGTTTTTAAGTATCATTCTGGGGATTTATAGGGTTTTAAAATCGATTGTATTAGGCATCTTTTACCTTGTATTTAAAACATCAATTAAGCAAAAGCTTTTCATGCTACTCGTCGTTGTTTTACTAGGTGGGGGATTTGTTTTAAGTCGAATCAATGATTTAGATGCTAAAACATTAGAACATACGGATCGCGAAACACAACTTGGTGAATTAATCGATTTAAATTACCAACGCTTAAAGGATGAGGAAAAGTACATCACACTTTATGATCAAGCAGATTATATGGTTAAGATGGATTTAACAACAACGAATATTGAGATATTAAATAAGAAAACAAATATCACATACAATACGCTCGCATCGGCGGGTAGTAGCGAGGCATTAAAAACACCATTTACCATCACGTACAAATTAAAAGATTCTAATAGCACTCAAACACTTAATGCGATGAACCAAAGTGTCAAAGAAGGAAGTTATGAGGTTTATGAGATTGACCATGGTGTGCGTGTTGATTATACGATTGGAGATTCTAAATACTCGTTAAAGGACTTGCCATCGTTCATTGCACCAGATAAATTTGAAGAAAAAATATTGAATGTTGTCTCTGAAGAGTCTAAAGAATTAATTAATAAATATTATAAATATTCTAAAGACCGTGATGTCTACTATCCAAGTAATCCTAAAAGTGATTCAAGACTTGTCTATGAAATTATCTTTTATGAAGGAGAGTACACCTTTGAAGATTTAAGTGATGATATCTACAAATATACGGGGAAGGATGAAGCGAAGCATCCAAAAGGAACATTTACCTTTCCAATTGAGTACACCTTTGAAAATGGAACATTAAATGTGAATGTTCTCTTCCAATCTGCGTTAATTCCAGATGAGTTTCAGGTCGTAACAATGGATTTATTACCGTCATTTGGCGCTACTTTAAATGGAGAATCGTCATATGCTTTACTACCAGATGGTAGCGGGGGGATTGTAGAACTTAATGGTGTTAAAGGAACAAATAATGTCTATATTAAATCACTTTATAATAATAGTGAGCTGCTAGAGTCTCCAGTCAAAAGGTTCGATGAATTGGCAACAATGCCGGTGTATGGAATGACGAGTGAAACTCAAGGGTTTTTAGCAATCGTCGATCAAGGGGCGGAAAAAACAAATTTGGTTTTAACGGTAAGTAATGATGAAAATGAGCCAAGTCGTATTTTTCCACGTATTCAAAATGTAGATACCTATAATCATGATTTTTATGGTGATGGATCTTTAACAATTAAATATTACTCTGAGAATAAGACAAGTGAGTATCGTATTCAATATCATTTATTAGATGAATCAAATCATGATTATTTTAGTATGGCAAATTTATATCGTGAATACCTGGTTAACACGTATGGATTAACGGTTCAAGATGATATTTCATCAGGGATTTTAGTGGATATGATTGGTGGAATAAAAAAAGAACAAAATGTGATGGGAATTCAATTTGATAAAGTAGAGTACGCGACGACATACCAACAAGTCATTAAGATTTTAGAAGAGTTGAAAACTGTGAAAAACTTAACGACAGTGTATACTGGTTGGATGAACGGAGGATACACACATGATCTCCCAACTCAAATCAAATATGATCAAGCGGCAGGTGGAAAGTCTGAGTTTGAATCATTAGTCTCGTACTTAAATGACAATGAAGTAAATCATTATTTTGATATCTCATTTATTGAAACCTATCGTAAAAATGATAATGGATTCCGCGCGACTGAACATGGGATTACAAATGTTCCAAACGAAGTTTTAAAAAGACAGGATGTCAAACCGAATACCTTACTAGAAGATAAAACAAGTTTAGTTAAATATTTTGTCTCTCCACAATACCTAAATAGTGTTGTCGATCGATATTTGAAAAATCAAGAATTTGAATTGAGTGGATTATCTCTTAGAAATATTGGAAGTTTATATTATGCTAACTATGGTCGCAAAGGAGTAGAATTTACTTACGCTAAGCAATATGTAGAAGAAGCACTTCAGACATTAACAGAGGCAGGATATCAGTTGTTAATGAAAGATGGTTATAATTACACCTTCCCATATAGCAGCTATCAAACGAATATTCCATTAGAGACAACTTATAACGGGGTGATTGATTATTCAATTCCATTCAAACAGATTGCATATAACGGATTCTTTGATTACAGTGGGGAAAGTGTGAATATTGAAAATGCGACGTCAGTAGAAAAAAATCTCCTAAAAGCTGTGGAATTCGGTATGGATGTTAAATATACCGTTTCTTATGAAGATTCATCATTCTTTAACAATACGGATTATACGTATTACTATCACACAACATTTGACGATTTAAAAGATGATATTTTTGAAACATCGAAAGTGATTGAAGAATCAAAACAAGTAATAGGAAATGGCCATATCGTAGGACATGAACGATTAATGAATGATGTATATCGAGTGACTTATGAAAATGGAAAGACGCTAATCTTTAATTATAATAACGAAGGTGTCAATGTGGGTGGAAAAATGATTCCAGCGCTAGACTATATCGTAGAATAGGGAGGGATAAATGATGAAACTCATAAATCCAATTAAATATTATAAGCAACTCCATCATTCAAAACAAAGAAATATTGTCGGTTTCTTATTCGTACTTCCTTGGGTCATTGGCTTTTTCCTCATATTTATTCGCCCACTTATCTATACGGTAATTTATTCATTCCAAGAAATCAAATTAGTTCAAGGAGGATTGAGTAAATCATGGGTGATGTTTGAAAATTTCAACTATATTTTTAGGGTTGTGCCGGATTTTCAACGAACATTTTTCACTTCCATTCAAAAAACCCTCATTGAGTTACCAACGATTGTCATCTTTAGTATGCTAATCGCTGTGCTTTTAAATACAAACTTCAAATTTAGAGGCGTGGCACGTACCATCTTTTTCTTACCTATCATATTTGGGTTAGATATTTATACAAAATTTCAAACGGGAAGTTCATTAACTGAAATCGGAGTGGAACAAGTCGGATCCTCAAATTTCTTAAATGTCAGTGAGATTTTTACATTTTTAAATAATGCGGGGATTCCATCTGGAATTACGATGTTTATTGGAAATTCGATTAATCAAGTTTTTGAAATTATTTCGTATTCAGCTGTCCAAATCTTGATTTTCTTATCAGGGCTGCAATCGATTAGTTCTACCTTGTATGAAGTAGCATGGATTGAAGGTGCAACAAAGTATGAAACGTTTTGGAAAGTCACAATTCCAATGATTTCTCCAATCATTGTGACGGTTTCAGTGTATACCATTGTTGAATCGATGTATCGTTCAGCAGTATTAGAGGCTGCTAGGGAGATGGCGTTTACAACAGGAAACTATGGAGCGAGTGCTGCGATTTCGGTTTGCTACATTATTTCAATTGTCATTATTTTAGGAATTTTAATTAAGTTGTTATCTAAGGTGGTGTTTTACTATGAATAAGCCGAGTCTTAAACAGGGGTGTACGAATCCTAGAGTAAAGAGAAAATTCAATGAATTTGTGATTAAGGTGATTCAATATTCACTTGTCATCAGTATCGGATTTATGATCTTATATCCAGTTTTAAAAATGATAAGTACCGCCTTTACTTCTCCAAATGATTTAGGGAATCCATTAAGTTTTTGGATTCCTGAAAATCCAAGTACGATTATTTTAAAATTATGCAGTAGAATTTTAAAACCTGATCAATCCTTACTATTATCGATGGCTTATTCTGGCGCACTTATGGTGATTCAACTTATTTCCTCTGCGGTTGTTGGTTATGGATTAGCACGATTTAACTTTAAAGGGAAAAATCTAATCTTTGCTGGGGTTATTTTAACTATTATTGTGCCGCCTCAAACGATGATTTTATCTCAATATTTAAATTATCGATACTTTGATTTCTTTGGAATGATTGAAATGGTTAATGGAGAAAGTATCAATTTACTAAATAATACACCCGCTTATTTTATGATTGCTTTACTCGGGCATGGATTAAAATCAGGTCTCTTTATTTTTATCTTTAGACAGTTCTTTAGAGGATTGCCAAAAGAATTAGAAGAGGCAGCAAGTATTGATGGAGCAGGATATGTTAAGACATTTGTACAAATTATGCTTCCAACAACAGTGCCAGCCATGTTAACCGTAGGCGTATTCTCATTTGCGTGGAATTATGGAGATACATACTATTCTTCATTATTTGTGAAATCAGGAACTGATTTACTCTCATTAATTATGAATACGCAAGTGTCTAATACGAATGTAATCACGGGTGCTTATAGCGCTCTAACTGGTTTTGAAATCGATCAAGTTAGTCCATTTTTACTTCAGGCTATTAGGGGGACTTCATTACTTATCTTTATTAGTCCACTCTTAATTTTATATTTCATCGTTCAACGAAAATTTGTTGAAAGCTTTGAACGTTCAGGAATCACAGGATAAAAAGAGTCATATTAATGACTCTTTTCCACTAATAATTTAATTAAAAGGAGGGATAAAATGTTAAAGAGTTTTAGAACTTTTAATGTAGAAGAAAATCTATCAAGCGATACCGTAGCCTACTTGTGTGAGGATTTATCTTATCAAAATCAAGTCCTGTATACGGAAGAACAGACACAGTATAAAACAATAACGTTTTATAAAAAAAGAAGTCTGAATGAACAAAATGTAGTACTAATTGGAATCAAAGGGATTCAACACGAGTATGAATATCGTCAATTAGGTGGAGAAGTGGGACGATTTTTAGATCAACAAGAGATTGAACGTGTGACGTTTAATGGATTAAAAGATGAGGTGCTACCTCACTTTTTAGAAGGACTAATTTTAGGAACCAATTATCAAGATGATTATAAAAAAGAGCGCAAGTCAGCAGCTTTAAAAACGATTAGTTTTGATAATCAACTCGATCTTAAATCTTTATATCAAGACGTGTTAAATAAAACAAAAGCAACTTTATTAGCACGACATATTTCAAATGAGCCATTAAATCAGTTTAATGCCGCGCAGTATGCAGACTTCATAACTGAAGCATTTCAAGATTTAAAGGTTGACGTTGAAGTGATGAATAAAGCAGATTTAATCTCAAGAGAGTTTAATGGAATTTTAGCGGTATCAAAAGGAAGTCATATTGAACCCAGAGTAATCACTCTCAAATATCAAACAAATCAAGAGTTACCACTAACTGCATTAGTCGGGAAAGGGATCACATTTGATATGGGTGGTTACAACATTAAAAGTGGTCGGGATTTATCAGGTAGTCGTGTGGATATGGGAGGTTCAGCAGCTGTATTTGGAGCGATTTATGAGTTAGCGATCCAACAAAAAGAAGCAAATGTGATTGGAATTATTTTAACAACTGAAAACCTCATTAATAGTGAAGCGATGGTCCCCGGTGATATTATTAAATATCGAAATGGTTTAACGGTACAAGTGGTTAATACAGACGCAGAAGGCAGACTTTTATTAGCTGATGGACTTCTTTATGCACAAGAGTTAGGAGCTAAAAGTATTATTGATATTGCGACCTTAACTGGATCAATTGGAGGGGCACTCGGACAAGAAATGGCTGGCTTTTTCACGGATGATGAATCGCTTCGAAAGGAATTGAAAGAGAGTGCTCATGTAACCGGAGAAAAAGTTTGGGAGCTTCCATTAATTAAAGAATATGATAGCAGTTTAAATAGTCACTATGCTGATTTAAGTAATCTTTCTAGTTTAAGTTATGCAGGACATATTACAGCAGCCTTATTTTTAAAACGATTTGTGGATGATAAGATTTCATGGGCACATGTTGATATCGCAGCCATGACGGATGTACATGCAGATCGCGGGGATTATGTGACAGGGATGACTGGATATGGTGTTAAATTATTAGCAAAAACAATTGAACAAATGAATTTAAATCATGAATACGGTATAATAGAGGTAAGATAAAAAATGTAATGAAATGTAAATGGAGGAAAAATATGAATCAGTGGGGAATCATTGCAACTTGGTATTTTGCACGGGATGGTGTGAATCTAGCATCTCACTTATTAAATAAGGGAGAAGCAGCGACGGATGCGTTAAAAGTCGCTATCCATGATGTTGAAAACAATCCTCGTTATAAATCAGTGGGATATGGTGGATTACCAAATCAAGAGGGTGTGTGCGAGTTTGATGCGGGATGGATGAATGGAGATACACTTGGTTTTGGAGCAGTAGGGGCAGTAAAAGATATTAAAAATGTCATTGATGTGGCTGAGAAATTATCACATCAGCAATTTAATGCATTTTTAGTTGGAGCAGGAGCAGAGCAATATGCTCATCTAGAAGGATTTGAGCGCAAAAATATGCTGACCGAAAAAGCAATGCAAGAATATCGTGATCGTAAGTCACAGATAGATATGAATGAATTAACGTCATATGATGGTCATGATACAGTTAGCATGGTTTGTGTCGATCAGTTAGGAACAACGATTGCTGCAACATCGACAAGTGGGTTGTTTATGAAAAAACCTGGCCGTGTGGGAGACTCACCGATTATTGGATCGGGCTTTTATGCAGATAGTGATATCGGTGGTGGAGCCGCAACTGGAGTAGGAGAGGACATTATGAAAGGTTGTCTTTCATATGAAGTCACGTCGTTAATGGAGCAAGGCTTAACGCCGATGGAGGCATGCGAAAAAGCATTAAAGAAATTTGAGCGAAAACTAATAAAAAAACGTGGTAAAGCAAGCCCGATTAGTATTGTAGCGATGAATAAAGAATGCGAATGGGGCATTGCAACGAATATCGAATTTACCTTTGTTGTAGCAACACATGATCATCCTGCCAAAACTTATGTGGCTGAGATAATTGATGGAGAGACAGTTATCAGGCCTGTAGAAGATGTCTCAAAATGGGCGATGAATGAAGAACATAAACTAGACTAAAGAAGAAGGTTGCATTAATCTTCTTCTTAAATGAAATGGGGTGAATAGGATGAATGAAACAAGACATTTAGAAGGGAAACTGTACCAGTTTGCCAACTATGTGGCGCAGATGTTATTAATTAATTTCTATATGGTGATTGGAAGTTTGATGGGATTGTTAGTCTTTGGAATTGCACCATCCTTCTATGCAGGGCTGAAATTAATTAAAGAAATAGTAGAAGAAGAAAGAGACACAAACCTATTTACACGATTTATGCAATATTATCGACAAAGCTTTGTAAAAGCCAATAAAATTGGTTTTTCATATCTATTAATCTTCACGATTTTAGGAATTAATGTTTATTATTATGATCATCAACTAGGAGACGGTTTTATGAAAGTCGGTATTTTAGTGATGAACTATTTTCTGATTTTTATTACGCTTTTATCATTTATGACGTATATGGGAATTGAAATAAGGTTTAATTGTCGGACGAAAGAGTATATAAAAATGTCGATTCTATTTCCAATTTTTTATTTTCTTAACACGATTGGATTTCTAATCGCCGGGATTGCCATCTTTTTTATTCTGACTTTGTTTAGCCAGTTTATTGCATTTTTATTTGCTGCGGCATATTGTTATTTAAACCATTATTATGTGAGCGGCATGGCAATGAAATTTAAAAAATTACAAGAAGAAAAGTTTCAAGTATACGATATAGAAAATGAGGAAATCAATTAATCAATAATGAAGGAGGAAATCATCATGATTTATGAAGCATGTGTCGGAAGTTATCAAGAAGCAATCGAGGCAGCAAAACGTGGTGCTAGTCGAATTGAATTATGTGCTAATTTGTTAGAGGGTGGAACAACGCCAAGTTATGGAACGATTATCAAAACGCGTCGTGATGTGCGACTTCCCATTATGGTCATGATTAGACCCCGTGGTGGAAATTTCTGCTTTAACGAAGATGAAGTAGAGATTATGATTGAAGATATTAAACAGTGTAAGGAAATAGGTGTAGATGGGGTGGTAATTGGTGCCCTGAAAGAAAATGAAATTGATGTTAAGACCATTAAAACGTTAGTTGAAATTGCGAAACCATTATCGATGACATTCCATATGGCATTTGACGAATTGACAGATCCATTTAAAGGAATTGATATTTTGAAAGGGTTAGGGATTAATCGTATCTTGACAACAGGAAAAAATGAAAATGCTCTTAAAGGAAAAGAATTGATTAAAGAATTTATTGAATACGCAAATAATGAAATAATAATTATGCCAGGTAAGGGAATTACAACAAAAAATCGTGAGGAATTGATTGGATTTTTACAGATAAATGAAGTGCATGGAACGAAAATCGTATAGAAAATGAATTTAAATGAGTTAATTCTTGGTTATAACGGAGCGAATAGCTCCCTTTTTTATTCGATTTTTTAAAGGATAGGCGACAAAATCGCAACGGTCAGTTTATCTTGGGGAGGAGCTGGCGATATGAGCAAGGAAAACAGGTGATAAAAGAGGTTTTTGGCTTAGAGGTTATCGAAATGGCACATACATTATCGGGGAGTGAATATGTTGATAGGCAGCCAAAAGAACGTGCAGATGATTTGATGGAAGCTTTTAAAGATAATAGCATCAAAGCGATTTTTAATTGTATCGGTGATGATAATCGTATCAGATTATTACCGTGTGTGGGTTTAGGCATCATAGAAAAGAATCCTAAAATTTTGATTGGTCATTCTGATACAACAATTGGTCACTTAATGTGTTTTAAGGCAGGTCTTTCTAGCTTTTATGGACCGAGTTTACTCGCAGAATTTGCAAAAAATGGTGGTATGTTTGAGTATGCGAAGAACTGCGTTCAGAAGATGTTATTTGAAACTGATGTAGGAGGTGAAATCAAGATGTCTTGGAATTTGGGTAGTGAATACCTGCATTGCGACTATGAGTTATGTCATCAACGACGCTAAGTTGTGAAAAACGAAGGATCGAAGTGGTTGCAAGGAGGTGGGGGAATCACAGGACGATTGTTCGGAGCTTGCATTGAAGTGTTTGAGATGGCAAAAGGGATGAGTCTTTGGCCTAAAATTGGAAAGAGGTGATGTTATTTTTTGAGATGTCTGAGCATCAATCAGATCCCACTTTGTTGAAGTACTGGCTTCAAAATGATGGGTCAATGGGGAGTTTGCAACAAGTAAGAGGGATTTTGTTTGGGAAGCCGTACGATGAGAAGGATGAGTATGAGGTGGTCATTTATCAGGTCGTGATTGAGGAGCTTGGCTTACGTGATTGAATGATGGGTTACGATTTGAATTTTGGTCATAACTCATCGATGATGATTTTATCTTATGGCGGATTAGTAGAAATTGATGCCGATTGACAAAAAAAATTACTGTTAGAAGCATCTGTTCGAGTTTAAATTTCGACATTTATAAGAGGTTTTGAGTTTAAAATAGGTTATTTTTTTATTTGTGTACGTTTTCACAAGGTTTCATTGAATATTTTTTCACAAAATCATTGTTCATTAATTCACAACATGCTATAATAAGTTCATCAAGGAAAGAAAAAATGAAATGTGCGAAAGGGGTTTTCTAGCATGAGAACTGAGAAAGAATTTATCAACTATATCACTGAGTGTCCAACAAACGTAAAAATTAGAGGGAATCGTCAAAATATCATTTTAACTTGTGAAGAAACAGAAGTAAAATTCCCGGTAGTTGATCATATTTATACACGATTTGTGTGCTCTTTATCACATGCAGAAGTACTATCAACAGGACGTTTAGAAGAATTGAGTGAGCAAGTTTTACAAGCATTAGCAAACGCTGTAACAGGACGCCGTGAATCTAGTTTTGACATTACATTTGAAGCATAAAAATAAAATAAAGGAAGAAGAGCAGATGGAGTTAAGGGCTCTTCTTTTTCTTGTTTATCTCATCATTTTTTTATGAAAAACAGGGGATAATAAATTATAAAAAATGGAAATTTAGAGTGAGCGATTGAAAGAAATTTATGGTTTAGTTGCGGTTGATTTTGTCTGTTTATTTGAGATGTATAAATCATCTGAATCACTGATAAAGAATGATTATTTAACGGCGGAGTCTGTTGAATTCTTATTAAATAATGAGGACATAGTGAAGATTCAAGCGTTATTGTTGAATGGCGTAGCAACAGATTTAAGAAATGCTAATTTTAAGGTGAAATCAGTGAAAAATGGATTTGGAATTTTTTTTAATATTGACTTTTTCGATTGAAACGTTTGTCATGAATGTTGATTTTTTTATCGACAGTAAAGCTTATATATATAAGTCCAGATAAGTTTTTCACACTTGGAAAACTTTTAACTGGACTATAGTGACGCCTAAGGATCAAAAAGACTTTAGTACTGAGACTCATTTATAATAGTGAAATACATTTCTGTTTCTATATAGTAATCCATTTAACATCAGTAGAGCAGATTGAAAACAATGGATTGTGAACTTTTAGATGAGAGTAAAACAGATGAATGTAAAGCTGACTGACCTAAGTAGTCAATATGGCATGAGAGGTATTGTTTTTCGGGTTTAAAATCGATTAAATTTAACAAAAAATATATTTTTTGAAAAAAAACTATTGACGAATGTAAAATTATTGGATAAGATTTAGACAAATATTCGCGTTGAAAAGGAATAGTAAAGACTTCCCTTTTTTGTAGAGAGAGAATGGTTGGTGAAAATTCTCAAAAAGGTGTCTTGAACCAGCCTTGGAGCCCTGTACCGAAAACTTGAAGTAGGCTACAGCGATTCATCTCGTTATCGATGAAAAAGATGTGATCATAGTGCCATGGAATATGATCATAATTAGGGTGGTACCGCCGATTTTGGCCCCTTGCAGAGGGAGCAAATCGGTGGTTTTTTGTATACAGAAATCACTGATGAACCCCTCACACTGTATAGCTCATCATGAAACAAAGGTTATGAGTCAATAGAATGTAAACTGTGTAGGGAGGAAGTTAACATGAGTAAAAAACTTGTTCAAGCCATTACAGCGATTGATGAAGATTTCGCACAGTGGTATACGGATGTTGTTAAAAAAGCTGAATTAGTTGACTATTCGAGTGTGAAAGGATGTATGATTATTCGCCCATATGGTTATGCCATTTGGGAAAATATTCAACAGTATCTAGATCAAAAGTTCAAAGAAACAGGACATGAAAATGTGTACATGCCGATGTTAATTCCAGAATCGCTACTTCAAAAAGAGGCAGATCATGTTGAAGGGTTTGCTCCAGAAGTCGCATGGGTGACACACGGTGGAAATGAAAAATTATCAGAACGATTAGTTGTTCGTCCAACATCTGAAACGTTATTCTGTGATCATTATTCAAAAATTATTCAAAGTTATAATGATTTACCGAAGAAATATAATCAATGGTGTTCCGTTGTTCGTTGGGAGAAGACAACACGTCCATTCTTACGTACAACTGAGTTTTTATGGCAAGAGGGGCATACCGTACATGCTACAGCTGAGGAAGCAGAGGAAGAAACATTACTGATGCTCAATACGTATGCCAAAATGTGTGAAGAATTTTTAGCAATTCCAGTGCTTAAAGGTCAAAAAACAGAAAAAGAAAAATTTGCGGGTGCACAGGCGACGTATACGATTGAAAGTTTAATGCATGATGGAAAGGCTCTTCAAAGTGGAACGTCACATAACTTTGGAACGGGTTTTGCAAAAGCTTTTGATATTAAATACAGTGATAAAAATTCAAAGATGCAATATGCGCATCAAACTTCATGGGGTGTGACGACTCGTTTAATCGGAGCTATTATTATGGTGCATGGGGATAGTAGTGGACTTGTACTACCTCCACGTGTCGCTCCAACACAAGTTATGATTATTCCAATTGCAGCCCATAAAGAGGGGGTTATAGAAAAGGCATGTGAGCTTCAAACACGTCTAGCAAGTGTTGCTCGTGTCAAGTGTGATACATCGGATAAAACACCAGGATGGAAGTTTAGTGAGTATGAGATGAAGGGAATTCCAGTTCGCGTTGAAATCGGACCAAAAGATATTGAAAATAATCAGGTGGTCTTAGTTCGTCGTGATACACGTGAAAAAATCATCGTATCATTAGATGATCTTGAAACAAAAGTGGTGGAATTATTAGAAGACATTCAACAAAGTTTGTTTGCAAAAGCATTAGCTAAACGTGAAGAGATGACCTTTATAGCGACAAACATGGAGGAGTTAAGAAATAATGCAGATAATCACCCAGGATTCACGAAAGCCATGTGGTGTGAAGATCAAGCATGTGAAGATAAAATTAAAGAAGAGGTTGGATTTACGTCACGATGTATGCCTTTTGTTCAAGAGCAGATAAGTGACAGTTGCGTTTGCTGCGGGAAAAAGGCAACGAAACTTGTATACTGGGCAAAAGCTTATTAAGATTTATAAAAAAAACAAGTGGCAAAACGTCATAAATTTAGTTGGTAGGATGTAAGACAAATAAATTCATCAAAAAAATAAAAAAAACATTCCAAAGTAGCATATTTTTTAAAGCTCATACTTATAATGTGATATCAAATCATTAAAGGAGCTTTAGGCGATGAAAAAATTTGAATACCGATTAGAACAAATAGACGTAGATATTAAAAGTGTCCTTAATCAGGAACAAACCAAAACTCAGGAAATATTAAATCAAAAATTAAATGAATTAGGAAAAGAAGGTTGGAGACTTTGCGGTGTGAATGGATCATGGTATTATTTCACTCGTGAAATGACCGCCTATATATAATAAGGAAAAAAAGATGATAGATTGCGGGATCTATCATCTTTTTTTTGTTAGTCAAAAAGAGAAAATAATTTTGATTGTTTTATGAATGAATTTGAATGAATTTTAACACTTAAAGGTCCAAAATGATAGTTGAAAGCTGTATCATTTTCGGTCGATGAATGATTACGAAAGGTTTTTGAATGAAAATGAATGTTTGTGAAGAAAAATGATTGACTTATGTAATCGTTTTAAATATAATAGGGTTGTAAACAACTTCAATAAAATAAATTCTTAAATAGATTTAGATAAATATGGGTAAGTTAATAACTGAGGTGAAAAAGTGATTACGGAAGAGAGACATCAACTCATTATAACTGAATTAAAACAAAAAGGCTCGGTCAAAGTTTCAGACCTGGTTGAAAGATTTAATATCTCAGAATCAACAATTCGACGAGATTTAGTTTTTCTAGAAAATTTAAATTATTTAAAACGCGTTCATGGTGGGGCAGTTAATGTTAAAAATAAATTTGTTGAAAGTAGTTATAATGAAAAAGCTGCACAAAACAGTCATGAAAAAGACGCCATTGCCAAATACGCTGCCGCGCTTGTTGAAGATGGTGATAGCATTTATATTGACTCTGGAACGACGACGTTTGAGATGATTAAATATTTAGCTGGAAAAAAAATCATGGTCGTCACAAATGGATTATCTAATGTTGAATCATTAATTGAGTATGACATCCCGTGTTTTGTTTTAGGCGGTAAAGTCAAGCGAAATACTAAAGCGGTCGTAGGGTATGAAGCGATTACGACATTAAATCGTTATCGTTTTGATAAATGCTTTATGGGTGCTAATGGGGTTCACTCTATGCATGGATTTACAACACCTGATCCAGAAGAAGCCATGATTAAAGAAAATGCCATTAAGGCTTCAAATGATATCTTCGTTTTAGCAGACGGAAGTAAATTTGGAGAAGTCAGTTTTACGCGTTTTGCAGAATTGAATGATGCAACGATTATTACAAATTTAGAAGACGATTTAAATCGTTATCATGAAAAAACAACAGTGAAGGTAGTGAAACAATGATTTATACAGTTACATTAAATCCGTCCATTGATTATGTCGTGACGATGGATCAGTTAAATGAAGGCTCTGTCAATCGTGTGAGTACTGAAAACTTATATGCGGGTGGAAAAGGAATCAATGTCTCACAAATTTTAAATCAACATGGGGTTGATAATGTTGCCTTAGGATTTATTAGTGGATTTACAGGAGTGTTTATTCAAGAGAGTCTCCATTCAAAAGGAATTAAAACGGATTTTATTCATTTAAAAGAAGGCTTCTCACGTATTAATATGAAAGTGAAAACAATCGTAGATGAAACTGAAATTAATGGAGTTGGGCCTGCGATTTCTAAAGAAGATATTGCCAAATTATATGCGCAATTCGATGGTTTAACAGCAGAAGATGTTTTAGTGTTAGCAGGAAGTATCCCGGGAACATTGCCTGATAATTTCTATGAAGAAATTATGAAGCATTTGGAAAACAAGGGGGTCAAAATTGTAGTTGATGCCACGAAAAACTTATTGCTCAATGTTTTAAAATATCGTCCCTTCTTAATTAAACCAAATCATCATGAAATTGCGGAAATGTTTAATGTTGAAATTAAAAGTATTGATGAGCTACTGGTTTATGGACGTAAGTTGAAAGAAATGGGTGCTCAAAATGTCTTAATTTCGATGGGTGGAGACGGCGCAGTTTTAATCACAGAAAATGATGATGTGTTTCAAAGTAATGTTCCAAAGGGAACAGTTAAAAACTCTGTTGGAGCAGGAGATTCAATGGTTGCTGGATTTATGGCGGGTTATTTAAACTCTCATAGCTATGAAAAGGCCCTACAATTAGGGGCAGCGAGTGGAAGTGCAACTGCCTTTTCTTCAGATGTCGCAACAAAAGAATATATTGATCAGTTAGTAGATCAAATTACCGTTAAACCATTATAATAGGAGGCTTTAAAAATGAGAATTACTGACTTATTAAATAAGCAATCAATTAGTTTAAATTTAAAAGCAACTAATAAAATGTCAGCGATTGATGAATTAGTTGATTTAGTCAATGCAAGTGGCAATTTAAATAATAAAGAAGAGTATAAGCAAGGTATTATTGCTCGTGAAGAGCAAAGTACAACAGGTATTGGGGAGGGAATTGCAATCCCTCATGCCAAAACGAAAGCGGTTAAAAAAGCATGTTTAGCAGCAGCCGTTAGTAAAGCAGGAGTGGACTATGAATCATTTGACGGAAGCTTAGCTCACTTATTCTTCATGATTGCAGCACCAGATGGAGCGAATAATACTCACTTAGAAGTATTATCACGTTTATCAACAATATTAATGGATGAAACATTCCGTCAAGATTTAATGAATGCCACATCAGTGGATCAATTTTTATCTTTAATTGATGCGAAGGAAACAGAAAAATTCCCTGAAGAAGAAGTGGTTGAAGAGGTGAAAACGCCAACATCAGCAAAAGATTCAAAATACCCTCGAGTGTTAGCGGTAACAGCCTGTCCAACTGGAATTGCTCATACCTTTATGGCTGCTGAAAGTTTAAATAAAAAAGGAGCTGAAATGGGAATTTCAATTAAAGTTGAAACAAACGGATCAGCAGGAGCTAAAAATGTTTTAACGAAAGAAGAAATTGAAAACTGTGACGCAATCATTGTAGCGGCTGATAAAAAAGTAGAAATGGCACGCTTTAATGGTAAAAAAGTGATTCAAACAAAAGTGGCGGATGGAATTCATAAATCAGAAGAATTAATCACGCGTGCCATTAATGGCGATGCGCCAGTTTATCATAGTGCAGAAGGCGCACAAGAAGTGGAAGAATCAAACGAAAGCCTTGGTCGTCAATTATATAAACACTTAATGAATGGTGTGTCAAACATGTTACCATTCGTTGTAGCAGGTGGTATTTTAATTGCTTTAGCATTCCTATTTGATGATCGCTCAATTGATCCAAGTAATTTTGGTTCAAATACGCCGTTTGCAGCTTTCTTTAAATCAGTAGGAGATGCAGCATTTGGATTCTTATTACCTGTTTTAGCTGGATTTATTGCCGTTAGTATCGCAGACCGTCCAGCGATGGTTGTCGGATTTGTTGGTGGATTCTTAGCAAACGCTGGTGGGGCAGGATTCTTAGGTGCGTTACTAGCAGGGTTTATTGCCGGATATTTAGTATTATTACTTCGAAAAGTATTATCATTCTTACCACAATCACTTGAAGGAATTAAACCGGTGCTATTATATCCTTTATTAGGAACACTGTTAATTGGGATTGTGATGACATTTATTGTTAATCCACCAGTAGCCTTTTTAAATAATGGATTAACTAACTTCTTAAATAGTTTAGGAACAAGTTCAGCTATCTTATTAGGAATTGTTGTTGCTGGTATGATGGCAATCGATATGGGAGGACCATTCAATAAAGCGGCTTATGTCTTTGGGATTGCATCTTTAAATTCAGGAAATGAAGCGGTTATGGCAGCTGTAATGGCAGGTGGGATGGTTCCACCGTTAGCAATTGCGTTAGCGACAACTTTCTTTAAACACCGTTTTACAAAACAAGAACAAGATGCTGGTAAAGTTAACTATATTATGGGATTATCATTTATCACAGAAGGAGCTATTCCATTTGCAGCAGCCGATCCACTAAAAGTCATTCCATCTTGTGTGATTGGATCAGCAGTAGCGGGAGCGTTAACAATGGTGTTTAATTGTACATTACCTGCACCTCATGGTGGAATCTTCGTCTTCCCAGTAGTAGGAAACTGGCCAATGTACTTAGTAGCTATTTTAATTGGATCTGTTGTGGGAGCCTTAATCTTAGCCTTCCTAAAACGTTCAGTAAAACAAGAAGCTTAAGAGTAATCTGAATAACATACAAAAAAACCATAAGGATTTTAACCTTATGGTTTTTTATTTACCTAATGAAACCGAGTGCTTGAGGGACACTCGTTAAATGATAATCGCTATTAAAATGCTTGAAAGATAGACAACATTAATGAGGATAAAAATTTTGACGCTTAAACTAAACGTATGCTGTTTTGAGGGAGCATCAACAAATTGTTTAATATGGTGAAGGACCGGTTTGAGTGTCACTAAAGTGACTAATGAAACGAAAGGTAGAACACCAATCATCACACCAAAGATAATTGAAAAATATCCAAAAATATAAAGTGCAAAGAATAAAAGTAGGGCACGCTCTTTTCCAATACAAATCGGTAAGGTATAGCGTTGATTTATTAAATCATCATCCATATCGCAAATGTTATTTGCTAACATAATATTAGAAATTCCCATTATCAATGGAATCGACACAATGACTAAAACTAACAATTGAGACACATTCATGAATAATTCAATATGTGTACTCTCATGATGAAAGCTAATAAACTCTTGATCGTAGATATGGATATACATACTAATAAAAGTCAGAATTAATCCCATCGTAATCCCTGAAAAAATTTCGCCAAAAGGAGTTCTTGAAATGGGAAGAGGACCAAAAGAATAACCAATCCCAATAATAAAGCAAATGATTCCAAGAAAAAGAACGAAGGCATTCGTCTGGCTAACGAGTAACAGTCCAAAACAACCAGATAAACAAAGCATGAAAATAATCAACCGTTTAATTTGTTTAGGTGCTAATTGATCACCAACGATGGGATTATGGATTTCATAACCATAACCTTCTTTTTTTATGGCCTGTTTGTAGTCCATGTAATTATTAATCATCGTGGTGGTCATATCAAAAATAATCATTGAGATAAACATAATGACGGCATTCTTGATAGAAAAAACATGATAACGGTAGTAGACATATAATGACCCAAATAAAAAGGGGATAATACTGGCCACTTTAGTTTGGATTTCAATTAATTTTAAAAAGCTTGAAAAATTCATAAATCCTCCTCATCTTCTCTAATTCACTCACTTATTATATAAAACTTCATAAAGTTAAACAAGTTAAATTACTTGAGGCTCCTACCTGTCATGGCTTCTTGGTTTGTAAGGGGAAAAATGTACAGGCGTTTTGGAAGAAAATATCATATGGTATAACAAAAAGGAGGGGGAAATATGGGACAATTAATTCCTAAAATTATTCATCAAATTTGGCTTGGAAAGCGTCCGATTCCAACTCAAATTCAGTCATATATGCAGTCATGGAAAACATATCACCCTGATTGGCAATTTATCCTATGGACAGATGAGAATTTGATTCCTTTACAAAATCAAGATCTTTATAATCAGGTAGAGGATCTAAGACAAAAAGCGGATATTGTCCGTTACGAAGTGTTATATCAATATGGCGGAGTCTATGTTGACATTGATATGGAATGCTTTAAAAACATTGAACCTTTATTACAAGAGGGTGAATTTTTCGTAGGCACCGAAGATGATTTCTATTTATCAAATGAGTTGATGGCTGTGACGAAAAAACATGATTTAATCAAAGAGTTACTAGATGGGTTAAAATATTCGCTATCTAATGATGAGAATAAAAGCATCGATGAGCAAACTGGCCCTATTTTTATGACCAAATACCTACTTTGGATGCCTCAGGTAACAGTTGCTGAGCAACAACTGTTATATCCAACACCCGAACAACTAAAAAAAGCAGATTCACCTTTTTATACCGTCCATCGTGCTAAGTGTTGTAAACAGCTGTTCAAATAAAAAAGATAGATAAAAAAACCTTGATTGCTTATAATAAATCTGATAGGCTATAGACGAAATAACTGATTATTTAGTGGTTAAAAGAGAAAGGGTTGACCGGTTTATGAAACGAAATCAAGGTGTTTTACTCACAATCTTATCTGCCTTTCTTTTTGGATTCACCCCAATCTTAGCTAAATGGACCTATAGTGGTGGAAGTAACGCAATTAGTTTGACCTTTTATCGAGCCCTTTTTTCTTTACCTGTGCTATATGGTATCTTGAAATATAGAAAAGTCTCATTAAAAGTGACAAAGTCACAATGGATTCATTTGCTAATTGTCGGAATTTTAGGGCAGACAGTTACAACAATCACGCTTTATGCGACGTATGACTATTTATCAGTTGGAATGGCGACAACACTACATTTTGTTTATCCTGCATTTGTTGTGTTAGCAGCTGTTCTATATTTTAAAGAAAAGTGGACACGAGCTAAAGTCATCTCAATCATACTGGCTATGATTGGAATGTTATGTTTTATTGATTTAAGTGGTCATATTAGTTTGTATGGTGTTTTCTTAGCGTTGGTATCAGGAATGACTTACGCCTTCTTCATTTTATATATTGATAAAAGTGGCCTTAAAGAGTTAGATTCGTTTAAACTGACTTTTTATATTAACTTAGTGGTATCTGCTGCGGTGTTCGTTTATGGGATGGGAACTCATTCTTTAATGATTAATTTAACGCCCATCGCCTGGGGATTAACATTAATCATTTCATTATTAGTATCAGTGTTCGCCGTTGCTTTACTGCAAATCGGAATTAAATTAATTGGAAGCACCAAAGCATCGATTCTTTGTTTATTTGAACCCACCACAAGCGTTGTATTTGGACTCATTTTATTACACGAAGATTTAACAATTTTAAAGTTAACAGGTTGTATTTTAATTTTGTTATCTGCATATGCCATTTCTAAAGAAAAATAACTCATCAACCATGTCGAATTACGCGATTAAAAACCCGCGTTTGACGTGGTTTTTTTGAATTTTATAGACAGAGATAGACAACATCTTTAAAATTCATATGTTAAAATGGAATAACTGTCGAGTGAGAGGAGAAGATGAAGATGGGGAAAAATCCTAAAGAATGGACGACTTTTTTAACTGGATTTAATATCGGAACTTTTTTATCTTTAATTTCTTTAGTTGAAGTTTTAATGACACGTTCGTCATTTAAAGAATATTGTATTATTTTAGCTGTTATTTTAGTTAATGGGACAATTATTGGGGTGGTGCTACAATATTTATTAATTCATATTCATTTAACGAAAAATATGGGGAGAGCCTTTTATTATGCAGGCGATGAAATTCCCAAACGTTTACTTGAAATGAGAAATCATAAATTAGAAAAAACGCTCGAGTTAATGGTGGGGATTCAGACACGAGTAAAACTAAATTTAATCATTTTAATTATGTTAGTGTTATTACTCATTTTATCATTATTATTACCCATTATTTATTGCTATCGCTTTGAGTCGGATATGTTTTTATTTAACATTGGCTGGTCATGTATTTTATTGATGTTCATGTCGCGATTAGTCTTAATTATGACGAAAAATAGTCGTTATATTCAATTCAAGATTAATCATTTATTAGATGTTCATGAGTTTAATAATATTCAATTGAAAAAAGAAGAATTATAACAAGAGATCGAAGTCGGATCTCTTTTTTGTTATGAAAAATTCATAAAATGTTATTAAATGTTAAAACTAGAATTAATAATAAATAAAAGGTGGAGTTGAAATGGATTCATTCAAAAAATTAGGCTTACAACTCGTTAAATGGATCCTATTGAGTCTTTTAATGGGAGTCATGATTGGTGTGATGGTAGGTGGATTTAAACAAATCTTAAGTACAGCTAATCACTATCGGAGCACTCATGAGAAGTTAGTCTTTGGTTTACCTGTTGCAGGAGTAGTTATCAGTTTTTTATACGTGAAAGTTAGACGAAATGCGTATTCAGGAGAGAATTTACTAAAATCAGAAGTTCAACAAGCTGCGAAGAATATTCCGCTTTCCATGATTCCGGCTGTTGTGATTGGATCTTTGGTGACAACTTTTTTTGGAGGATCAGCAGGGAAAGAAGCAGCGGGAGTTGCGATCGGTGGGATAACAGGTGATTTTTTATCAAGAAAATTTCATTTAAGTGATGAGGAGCAACGGACATTAGTTGTTGCAGGTGTTGGAAGTGGCTTTGGCGTCCTTTATAATACACCATTAGCCGGAGCTATTTTAGGAATGGAATTAGTTTTAAAGGGAAAGTTTCATTACGAAGCATTACTTCCTGCTTTTTTAACAAGTGTTATTTCAAGTGAGGTTGCGAAACAAATTGGAGATGAACTCATTACTTATCCCTCTTTAGAGCTTGGAGCTCTTGATTTGACTTTAATTTTAAAATTAGTTGGAATGGGGCTGTTATTTGGACTGGTGGCCATGATGTTTAATGGGGCTTTAGACCTAGCCCCTAAAATTTATTCTAGGTGGATTAAGAGCCCCTATATTAAAGGCATGGTAGGGGGCGTGCTAACAATTATTCTTTTTTGGATGGCTGGGGATAATTATAATGGGTTAGGACAGTCACATATCGCTTTAGCCTTTGAGGAACCCGTTAGTCTCATTGAGTTTATTTGGAAGATTATTTTTACAGCTGTTGCCCTAGGGTCTGTTTTTCAAGGGGGACGTGGAAATCCAACCTTTTTTGTTGGAGCAACATTTGGGAGTGCCATTGCAACATTTTTTAAATTACCTGTTGCTTCAGTTGCAGCACTTGGGATGATTGGAGTTTTTTGCGGCGCAACAGCCTTACCGTTAACTGGAATTATGATGGCGATTGAATATTTTGGATCTTCACATGTTATGGCGATTATTATAGTCATGATTATTTCATACAGTATTTCTGGTTTTTATGATTTATTGACTCATTCAAAGCTTGCTAAAGGAAAAAAAGAGATTTTTGAAGGGCAGGTAGAATCAAATGGAAATTAAAAGAAGTATGCGTTGCATACTTCTTTTTTATTTCTTCAATTGTAATCCAACTGGACAGTGATCAGATCCTAAAACATCAGGATAAATTCTCGCATCTTCAAGTCTTGATTCTAATGTTTTTGAGGTAATAAAGTAATCAATACGCCATCCAACGTTTTTTGCACGTGCGCCTGCACGATAAGACCACCAACTATAACAATTTTCTTTTGTTGGATAAAAATAACGGAATGTATCGATAAACCCACTATTTAATAGTTTCGTCATTTCATTACGTTCCTCGATTGTGAATCCAGCGTTTTTTGTATTTGTTTTAGGATTTTTTAAATCGATTTGTTGATGGGCTACATTCAAATCACCGCAAACAATGACTGGTTTTAAAACATCTAATCCTATCAAATAATTTCTAAAAGCTTCTTCCCATGTCAAGCGATAATCGAGTCGTGCCAACTCATTTTGAGAATTAGGTGTATAGACCGTTACCAAATAAAAATCATTATATTCGAGGGTAATGACACGACCTTCTTGATCATGTTCTGCAATATTAAGGCCGTAAGTCACCTGTAATGGCTCATGTTTTGTAAAAATAGCCGTTCCTGAATAACCTTTCTTCACGGCATAATTCCAATATTGATAATAGCCATCTAATTGCAAATCAATTTGACCTTCTTGTAATTTTGTTTCTTGTACACATAAAAAATCAGGTTGCTCTGCTTCGACAAAATCTAAAAATCCTTTTTTCACACAAGCACGCAATCCATTTACATTCCATGAAATAAATTTCATTACCTGCATCCTCCTTAATTACTAATAGATTATCGCAAAATGAAATAAATGTCTACTTTTGTGCTGATATCGAAGGTATAAATAGGAGGCTATCTCATTTTTGATGGCGCTTCGAAATTTTAGTAGGGAAGATGACTGTAAACGTTGTTTCATCATTTGGAATACTTTTCACTGAAATTTGCCCATGATGCTGGCTAACAATTGTTTTAGCAATAGAAAGACCTAACCCATAGCCACCTGTATCACGAGCACGTGATTCATCAGCACGGTAAAAACGCTCAAAAATCTTATCAAGATGCTCAGGTGGAATCCCAACACCTTTATTTTTGACAGCTAAAATAAATTGTTCATGCTCTTTCTTTAAAGAAAGCATAATTTGAGTTTGAGTTGGTGAATGTTTCAATGCATTATCAAGTAAAATAATGGCTACTTGTGCAATTCGTTCTTCTTCGCCTGTAAACATTAAGTCCGGTTCAATATCTAAAACTAATTCTTTCCCAGACTCAAAGAACACCGATTCAAGCGGTAACGCGGCATTAATAATGGCTTCGCTTAAATCAAAAGAAGCTGATTTTAATAACACTTCATTACTATCAATTTTCGCTAAATAGAGTAAGTCGCTAACAAGTTTTGACATTCGTTCCGTCTCAGATTTAATGTGATCAATCCATTTTCGTTGTTCATTAATGGTTTGATGTTGATTCGCTAAAATGACATCTGTCGTTGTATGGATGACTGTTAAGGGAGTTTTTAATTCATGGGAAGCATCGGCGACAAATTGTTGCTGTTTTTGCCAAGCTAAAGCCACTGGTTTAATTGCCCAAGACGCTAAATAAAAACTAATGACAGCTAAAACAATTAATGTAATACATCCAATAAAAATTAAGACAAGTGCAAGTTGCGTCAAGGTCGTCATTTCAGAAGAACGATCTAAGAAAACAAAGAGTGTTCCTTCAGGACGCGTAATTTTTAAATAGCGAAAAGGAAGGGAGTTAATTGTAACTTTTCCCGTTTCAGTCGAACGATTGTATAAATCTTCAACAATAGATTCCACTCCCGATAAATCAGTATCAGACTCTAAATTTGAGGTAATGGTTAAAGTTTGAGTCGTGTTATCAATTGAAGCTGTAAAATGATTACGCATCAGACCTTCATTGAGTGGAAAGGGGCCTTTGCGATCTAAATTATATCCCCCCTTCGGTGGAAATTTTTGTGAAATGCTTGTATTTTGGGCGATTTGTTCCATCAAGACCATTGCTTGAGACACATTCGTTTTGTACATTAAATAATACGTCCCGCCAAAAATAGCAAGAAAAATCGACATCAGAATGGATAGATTAATCAAAATAAATCGCTTCTTAAGTTTTTTTAACATGATTCATTGACTCCTAAACAATATCCAACGCCTCTGACCGTTCGAATGATTACATTTGATTTAATAAAAGATAATTTTTTTCGAAGAAAAGAAATATAAACTTCAACGTTATTGTATTCAACATCTGCGTCAAATCCCCATACCTTTTCGATTAATAGTTCTTTAGTTACAATTTGATTACCATTTGAAAATAAATAATTTAAAATGTTAAATTCTTTTAACCCAAGTTTTACTGATTTGACTCCACAAGATAGCTCATAAGTGGATAAGTTAAGTTCAGCATCATGAAAACGTAGGGTATCCGTTGTGATTTCACCTTGTCGACGAAGAAGAACGCGAATTCTCGCTAATAGCTCTTCGGTCGCAAAGGGTTTGGTTAAGTAATCGTCAGCTCCTAAATCAAGTCCACGGACTTTATCTGCAATTTCATCTTTTGCAGTTAAAAATAAAATCGGCGTTTTAATTTTATCCTGACGACACATCTTTAAGATATCAAATCCATTTAACTTAGGTAACATAATATCTAAAATAATTAAATCATAAATACCTGTTAAGGCATAATCAAGACCTGATTGTCCATCGTGAAACACATCCACATCATATTTGTT
This sequence comes from Turicibacter sp., assembly GCF_017941855.1. NCBI lineage: Bacteria > Bacillati > Bacillota > Erysipelotrichia > Erysipelotrichales > Turicibacteraceae > Turicibacter > Turicibacter sp. Next base: position 28,352 of record NZ_JAGAVR010000114.1, read on the forward strand.
TGTTTTTAATATTTGGCTAATCGCTTCTGCTAAGCGAATCTCATCTTCTACAACTAAGATTCTCATATTTATCACCTCATACGTTTAATGTTATCAAGCGAAACTTAAAACATTCTGAAATTTGACGGCTATTTCTTTATTATAAGGATAACAAATTTTGTTAAAAAGGAAAACCAAGTAAAATATAATTAATTAATTATTAAATTTTTAAGATTATGTTAAGAAATGGAATTTATAATAGCTCTAGTCAGCTATTTAGGAGGTGAGTCAGATGAAGTTTAGACATGAAATTAAACATTACATTAATTACGGCGATTATTTACTGCTTCGAAATCGTTTGAAATTTTTACTGCGATGTGATCACCATGCAAACGAGCTCGGAGAATATAAAATTCGAAGTATCTACTTTGATAACTATCATGATAAAGCTTTACAAGAAAAGTTAATGGGGATTAATAATCGAGAAAAGTTTAGAATTCGATATTATAACGATGATGTCAGTTTTATTCGGTTGGAGAAAAAATCAAAGGTGAACGGTTTATGTGCCAAAGTGAGTGCTCCATTGAGTGATGAGCAAGCTCAATCAATTATGGATGGAGAGTTTGAGTTTTTAAAAAATTCCACACACGCTTTGCATCAAGAACTTTATTATAAGATGAAAACCGAGCTACTCAGACCTAAAACTATCGTGGATTATACCAGAGAGGCTTATATTCACGACGTGGGAAACGTTCGGATCACGTTTGATAAAAGAATTAGAACTGGAATCACTTCAATTGATGCCCTAAATCCGTTGCTGCCAACTGTTGAAGGGCTGGATTCAAATCTCATCATACTAGAAGTTAAATTTGATGAATTTTTACCGGAGTTTATTTCAGATGTTTTACAAAACAATTATAGTCGGTCAACATCCGTTTCAAAGTATGCGGTTTGCCGGATTTATGGTTAATGACTTTAGGAGGGAAATGTTATGTTTGCAACACTAAATTTTAGCGATATTTTTAAATCAAGTTTTATGGAGAATATCTCAGCGTTTTCAGTATTAGATACAATCATTGCTTTGACCTTAGCCTTTGTAATCGGGCTCTTTATTATGGCTGTTTATAAAAAAACATTTAAAGGAGTCATGTATTCTCATAGTTTTTGTGTGTCATTACTTGCATTAAACTTAATTACAACCTTAATTATTTTAGCGATTACATCAAACGTTATTTTATCACTCGGGATGGTCGGGGCGTTATCAATCGTTCGTTTTAGAAGCGCCATTAAAGAACCGCTCGATATTGCCTTTTTATTTTGGTCAATTAGTGCTGGAATTGTGATTGGAGCAGGATTAATTCCATTAGCGGTCTTCGGATCATTATTTATTGGAATCATCTTAGTTTTATTCATCAATCGCCAAACAACTGATAATCCTTATTTATTAGTGTTATCGTGCCTAAATGATGAGAGTGAAAAAGAAGCATTAAAAACAGTCAATGCTTATGTAAAAAAACATGTCATCAAATCTAAAACAGTCTCAGCTCAAAATGGAATCGAAGTGACAGTTGAAATTCGTTTGAAAGAAATGGAAACAAAATTTGTAAACGAAATCAGTCAAATTAGTGGCGTAAAAAATGCCGTGTTAGTTTCTTATAATGGTGATTATTTAGGATAAATGATATTAAACAAGTAAGGAGGTGATGGTTGTTGCGTAATGAGAAAAGTCTCAATCGTTTAACGGTTCTATTAGTGTGTGGAATGGTTTTATTGACTGGACTCTTAATGTGGATATCGAACCATGAAACCATATCAGCCAGTTTAACTAAAGTGGCACAACCCGCCTATGTTGAAAAAATTTTTAACGCAGACGAAGTGTTAGAGATAGATATTCAAATATCAGAAGAAAATTGGAATTCAATGATTGAAAATGCTATATCAGAACAATATGTGATGGCTGATATCGTCATTAATGGTGAAGTATTTGAATCTGTAGGCATTAGACCGAAAGGAAATTCATCTTTAAGTATGGTAGCAAGTGATGATAGCACGGATCGATTTAGCTTTAAAGTTGATTTTTCAGAATACGTTGACGGACAAAGCCTATACGGATTAGATAAACTGGCACTCAATAACTTGATTGGTGACGCAACCTATATGAAAGAATATTTATCATATGATATGTTTAGTGCCATGGGGATTGCGACTCCCGGATATTGTTATGCTAATATCAAAATTAATGGTGAACCATGGGGGTTATATCTTGCACTTGAGGTCATGGAGGAAAGTTTTGTCCAACGTTATTTTGGGACGATTTCCGGAAGTTTATATAAACCTGAAAGTGATTCAATGAACATGGGCAACAAAGAAGACAAGCAAGAGATGATGATCGGAGGCAATCCATTTAATGAAAATTCACAAATGATGTTTGGTGAAAAATCTTCTCGAGAAGGAAAAACAGACGAGGTAACCGCTCAGGAAGAAAGGGTTACATCAGATAAAATGATGCCATCAGGTAACGGAGAAATGCCAGAGGGAATGCCATCAGGTAACGGAGAAATGCCAGAGGGAATGCCATCAGGTAATGGAGAACTACTAGAGGGAATGACACCACCGAATGGAAATGAAATGAGAGAAAACAATCCAATGGGAGGCATGTCTTCTTCAGGAAGTAATTTAGTTTATATCGATGACGAGATATCAAGTTACAGTGCTATTTTTGAAAATAGTGTTTTAAAAGGAACAACCGAAGATGCTTATCACAAAGTCATCGAGATGATGAAAAACTTAAATGACGGGACAAATTTAGAACAATATTTAGATATCGAAGAAATTCTACGATATTTTGCCGTCAATACGTTCTTAGTAAACTTAGATAGTTATGCAGGAAGTATGAAGCATAATTATTATTTATATGAACAAGACGGCGTATTTCAAATTTTACCTTGGGATTTTAATTTATCATTTGGTGCTTTTAATATCAATGATAGTAGTAAAGTTATTAACTTCCCGATTGATGAACCTGTAACAGATACGATGGCAAATAGTCCGTTAATTTCAAAATTACTAGAAGTCGACGAATATAAAGACATGTATCATGAGTATTTACAAGAATTAATTGATGGATATATCGAAAGTGGAAAATATGAGGCGACGATCAAAAAATTAGATGAGCTAATTGATGATTACGTTGCAAATGATGCAACAGCTTTTTATAGTCATGATGAATATCTTGCCTCTATTCCTCAATTACTTGTATTTGGAACCGATCGAACAAAAAGTATTAAAGCTCAGCTTGCAGGGGAACAACCTAGTGATACTTATGGAAACATTGAAACACACTTAGATTTAGATGCTCTTGGAAGTCAAAATGGGGCAGGTGGTCCAAAGGGGATGAGGGAATTCCAGTCATCAACTGAAAATGAAAGCAATCAAGTAGACTTAAACAAACCATCGATAGAGGATAACAATCATTTAAGTCAACCAAATGATTCAATATCTACTCCTAATTCAACCTCTTCAAATCAGATAAATACCAAACCAATGAATCCAGGACAGGGGCTGATTGACTCGATTAGTGAGGAGCTAAAAACTGTGATAGCGTCACTTGATATGACTCAAATTCAACAAGTTGTGGCCCAATTATCAGGGAAGACAGAAGAAACCTTAACAGAGGAAGATTTAAATTTACTAAAAGAATTAGGAATTGATGAAGCGTTAATTCCAATGATTTTGGAACTGGTTGAAAATTTTAGTTCATTTAGAATGGGCGGGGGAAATCAACTAAATACGAGCTCACCTTCAAATGAATCTCAACAATTAATCGTAGCGATTGGATGTTTAGTATTTGTTTTACCAGCGCTTTGGTTTGTTTCACATTATAAAAAACGTAAATTTAGAAGTTAAAGCATAGGATTTTTCTTATGCTTTTTTTAATTAAGTAAATTAACAGATAAGTCATAAAAATTAGGGACTTTGCATATTTTAATAGGAAAGAAATAATGGCTAGTTTATGATAGAGTACATAATTGAGCTTAAAAAGGGATATGATTAAAAATAGAGAACGATTACATTGATCTGTAGGAGGGGTGACGATGGATTTCCAGACACAGCATTGTCTATTTAAAAGTATAAAAAATCGTAGTGGCCATCCTGTAGATTTAATGGGGGCAGAGCCTTTAAATGACGGGATGGAAGCCAATCAAGAATCTTTATTTTTTAGTGTGCATGTGATATCAAGTGATGAGTTAATAGGATTTATTTCACTGCAATTAATGTCAGATTATATGTCCTATGAAATGGCCTTACAATTATTTAATCAAAATATTGAGGATCAAGTCATCATAGAAATTTTCGATGAAGTCATAGCGTTTGCTTTTGATATGTTGAAGACGCCTTGTATTAAAACAAAAGTTTCAAGTTTAAATGTTGGAATGGTCAATCTCCTTCACCAAGTAGGTTTTAAGCTAGAAGAAAAATTTGAGCATCAGGGTGAAGTGATCTCTCTATATTTGATTAAAAATCATACACTCATTCAATCGACTCAAATGCGACAACCCTCTGTAGTCACGGCTCAAATTTTAGCATTTGCCAAAGAACGGTCGAATATTCGAGCGATTGCTCAGTCAGGGCTTCGATTAGATAGAAATGCCCCTATTGACTTAATGAGAGATTATCACTTTGATTTATTTATTTTAGATAAAGAAATTGAAAGTTATAAAATGAATCAAGATTGGATTCAACAATTTGGAGAAACCGTGATTACCAGGATGACAGACTTAGCAGAAAGTTCCTATTTATTTCAAATTCAATATCAAGATGGTGTCCGATTAGATTTGCAATTTGTATGTCTCAGTCACTATTTAAAAACCATCTACTCAGATTCTTTAATCAAGATTTTATTAGATAAAGATGGCGTCATCCCCCCACTAGATGAACCGAATGACAGTTCTCATTATGTTGAAAAGCCAAGTTATGAACAATTTTATGAAGTTTTAAATCGGTTATGGTGGTCTCAAATTGAAGTTGCAAAAGCAGTGTATCGAGATGAACTTCCATTGGCAAAAGGTGTTTACGATGGCATCATGATGCCCTTGATTATAGAACTATTATCTTGGAAAATTGGACTTCAATATGGTTGGGCAGTTGACATTGGGAGAGAGGGTCGATGGATTAAACGTTTTTTAAGTGAAAATATTTATTCTGAGTTTATTCATCTTTATCCGAAAAAAGGGTATCTTTCAATATGGGAGAAGCTATTTTGTATCGGACCTTTTGCAAATAAAATTGCCTTAGAAATTAGTCGAGAGTTAAACTATCCATATTCGGAGCAAGAGGTTCAACGGGTGACCAAGTTTTTACACCGAATTAATTCACTACCCGATAATGCAACTGATTTTAATCGATAAAATTCGCCAGTTGTTTCAACTGTTTTGTTGAATTTAGTGCACGAAAATTAAGTGGAGGATATGAGCAATATACTGAAAGTGATGAAGTAGTTTGAAAAAAGTATATTGTTTCAATAAAGGATGTTATAATAAGAGTAAAGAGGATATGGGGTTATTTGAACAATAAAAACAAAATGGGAGGATGAGTGGATGCAATTCATACTACTGATACTTTTAATCGCCTTGATCATTGCTGCATTTGTTTCCTACTTGTTGATGGTAACTTTAATTAAGATGATTTATTTAACAAAAGGAGTAGCGCTCTTAGTCGTTTGTAGTCTAGGTCTTCTGCTATTTATGATGATTGGATTTATCATCTATTGGGTGATGAATGGGATTAGTTATTTAAAAGAAATAAAGCTTAAATTGTGATCGTAAGATGGAGTCTTACGATTTTTTTATGAATTGAGAGAAAACTAAGAAAACACATCGTAGGAGGTATATTTTGCAACAGAATAATCAATAAATCTGACCAGATACTTTTGAGAAATGTCAGGCAAAAGAGCCCTTTGAATAATTATCTCTCATAAGTGTGAAAGAAGACAGCAGTTTAAAAGACTTTCAATAAAAGGGATGTTATTAATTTCATTTTAGGGGACGATGCTATTTTTATGTACATAGTGAATAGGAGGCAGTTTTAATTGAGTTAAGTTGTTAAATCAGGATTAGGAATAGAATCGTCAAGAAATTGTATATTTTTACGCGAATAGGTTTGAACCTCGTGCATATAATCTAACAAGATATGATGTGTCATGGAGGAGAGAAAAGATGAAGCAAAGAAAAAAACGCTATTGGATTGGGGGTATTGTTTTATTACTCATTGTCGTAATCATTCCATTTGGTTTAAGTGTCTTCATATATGAACAAAATTTTGGGGGGCGTTATACAACGCCAGATGAGTTGAAATATGAAGTTAAGGAATTCGAAGGATTAGTTCAAACGCCAGCCTTCTTTGAATCTAATAAACAACAATTATTGGCTGGTTATATTTATACACAAGAAGAAACAAGTTTTCCAAACGGTGTGATTATTTTGGCACATGGACTTGGTGGTGGACACAATAGCTATTTACCTGAAATTCAGTTTATGACTCAAAATGGATACACAGTGTTTGCTTATGATGGAACCGGAACAGATGAAAGTGAAGGAAGTAGTATGAAAGGATTGCCTCAGGCAATCATTGATTTAGATTACGCGATCAATTATGTGAAAAACGATGAACAGTTTGATTGTCTCCCAATTATGTTGTACGGTCATAGTATGGGTGGCTATGCTGTTATGGCTGTATTAAATGAGCATGAGGATATAACAGCAGTTGTTGAGCGCTCTGGATTTGATGAATCTATTGATATGATTGTGGAAGCGGGAGGCCAAATGATGGGGAAGGGAATTAAATTATTAACACCCTATGTCAGATTTTATGAATATCTGAAGTTCGGTCATTATGCAACGTTGAGTGGGGTAGAAGGACTTGGTACAACAAAAGCCAAAGTCATGTTGATGCATAGTGAAGATGATGAAGTAGTGAGTTATCAACAAAATTTCGCACAGTATAAACATTTATTTGGAGCGAATACGAACTTTACGTTTGTGAGTTATGAAGGACGAGGGCATGATGTAGTGACAAATGTTGAGTTAAAACAATCGATTGAGAAAGAAATTAAAGCCATTTACGGAAGCCTAGAATCTGTTCCCAAAGAGCAATTAATGGCGTATAATGGAGTGTTATATGATATTGATCAACGACTTGATTCCGTTGTCATGCGACAAATTATTGAATTTTATAACCAATCTGTTGTAAAAGAATATGAATAAGTTCAAAACCAGCCAAATTTCTTAAATAAAGGCTGGTTTTCTTTTTGAAAGGAGAAAAACCGCCATTAATTTAAAAATGTTGTCGAAGGATTAAGTCTGCACAGCATTGAAATATTTGCAAGAGATGTGTAAGATTAAGGCAAGAAAGATCTTTTTTAAAGGTGGGGGAATATGAAATTAACCATTCAAAAAGGTAGTTTAGGATTAGGGCTTGTCCTTTTATGGGTTGGCGTCTTAAACACGGGGACAGACTCCTTGTTTTATAATAGTTTGCTATTTCCTATCGTAGGAGCTTTTCTTAGGATTGGAACTGTATTACCAGTTTTGAAGATGCTAGTTTATTTAATGAGTACTTTATTCGCATTGTTATTGGGGTGGGAATTAATTCAGTCTGGGATTTATAGCGGGATGATTAGTTTTTCTATTTTTATGACAATGACGTATGCGGCATTAATCGGAATAGGGGCTTTGATTTTAAGTTGTTTCAGGTGTTTATTCAATCAGACGGTGAATTGGAAAAAACGTTCCGTCTTAGGTGTAATGGGGACTTTTTTGTTACTATGGATTTTAGCCGGAGCTAATTCATTAATTGGAAATCCATTCGATGCCAATAAAGCAACGAAAGCGATTGAGGGATATGTTGAACATCAATATCCTAAAGAAGATTTGAAAGTGAAAGAAGCGACGTATGTTTTTGAAACTGCTTCGTATCAATCGCTAATCTACCATGAGGAAAATGAAGATTTAAATTTTTCAGTGAGCTATCAAAATGGTGAGATTGTGGATGATACGTATGAAAGTCATGTGTTGAGTTATTTTAATACATTAAAGCGATTATCAGCACAGTATTCTATTTTGGTGAATGAGTTACTTAATGAGAAGTTCCACCTTAAAGAGAATCAGTCATTTGTTTATTATGACTTTGATGCAGTCGATTATATGTCAAAGATCCTAGAACTCGGGATGGAATTTGATGAAACTTTGCCTATTTCAGCACAAATTACGTTACAGTTTACACTTGAAACCCAAAGTATAGATGAACTTAGTGATTTCATCGTAAGTGTTTTTGAGGTGTTAGAAGAGAAAGGATATCATTTTGATGTTTATCATTTGAAATCTCAAAATCAAAAAGAGTGTATTTGGATTGAAAGTATAACTCCAAATGATATTTTAAGTGGTCAACTCGCGGCTCGAATCGAGGCTGGTCTCGCTAATGTTTCAAGTTATGGAATTAAAACGAATAAAAGTTCAAATAAATTTTAAAACACCAACTGAAAATGGGTGTTTTTTTTTTTTTTTTTTTTACTAAAATTATGATAGGATTCGATTTGAATTATAAAATATACCAATTTGAGGAGAAAATAATGAGAACAAATCATCAAAAGACATCAAGAGTTATCATGATGTCATTAGCGATTTTGATTGAATTATTACTTCAATTATTAGTAGGGAATATCGACCACTATTCAGTTGGATGAGTGTGCCTAATACGGTCATTGAACAGGCATGTCTTTATTTAAAAATAGTCGGTGCTTTTATCTAAGTTCAAGGATGATACATGACATTCACTGCTATTTTACGAAGTTATTCATGACTCAAAGAAGTGATGATTTCAGCTATCGTGATGAATCTTATCAATATTCTAGGAAATGCCATCTTAATTAATGGGGTATTCGGTTTTCCACAACTTGGAATTCCCCGAGCTGCCATTTCAACAAAATGTGAGTAAAGTTATTGGTTTATTGATTGTTATCTATTTATTTATAAAAAAATTGATGAACACATCTCATTGAAGACTGTAAAACCGTTTCCAACTGATGTTTTTAAAAAGTTATGAGTGGTCGGGCTACCGGTAGGTGCCCAAGAATTTTCCTATAATTTATCTCAGAGGGTTATTTTAAAATTTATTAATTTATTTGGTACTGCAGTCATTGCGACAAAGGTTTATTGTAGCATGCTAGCTAGCGTTGCCTACGTTTATTCAATTGCTATCTCTCAAGCCAGTCAAATCGTTGTGGGGTATTTAGTGGGAGCGCATCAGTTTGACGATGTAGAAAAGCGTGTCTGGTCAACCTGTTTGATTTCAATTGTCATTTCACTGTCTATTACTTTTATGGTTTATTTAAATAGTGATGCCATCTTTTCACTGTTTACAAAGGATGCACTCCTTATTACGCTTGGCAAACCACTTATTTTTGTTGAATTTTTCTTAGAAATAGGACGTGCGATTAAAATGACCATGACCAAATGCTTAGTAGCAACCGGTGATGTTAAGTTTGCCGTAATTATTAGTTTAATTGGATGTTAGTTAATTGCTGTAGGATTTGGTTATTATATCGGGGTTTTACTAAATTATGGATTAGTTGGAATTTGGATTGCCATGGCTATTGATGAATGTTTGAGAGCCTTCGTTTTTGTGATCCGATTTAAGTTAGGGACGTGGAACAGTAAAGCCTTAGTTGAAATGTCAGAATAAAAAAAGAGAGACTAAGCTCTCTTTTTTTATAGATACATCAGTATAATTCCTTGAACGAGTCCGATGACACCACCTAAAATAAACCCAAGAATTTCAATATGTTTTAATTCTTTTTTAGCTACTTGCAAAATAATGCGTTCGAGTTCACGTAAGTCTAGTGCCATGATATTATCTTCCACAATTTTAGCAATGTTAACACGCAGTTCAATCATGTCTTTAATATTCACAATAATATCGGTCAAGCCATTGTTCACTTCTGTTTCAATTAATTCATCAAGTGGACCTTGAATCATCCCTTTGAAGGGAAACGGAATGATGTTTAATTTTTCATCAATGACTGCTTTAATTTTGCGTTTTACGAAAAATCGAATTTGGGTTAAATCCTCTTCTGTGACTGCTTCATCCATCAGTTCACGAATTGAAATTAACTCATTTGCGACGACTTCCCCAATGTTTTTAGCAATTTCTTTTTTGCGTTTTGGAATTAATCCGACTATCGTAAAACGAGTCAGCGGAATTTTAATTGGCTTGATGGGGCGAAATAAGAGCTTGATTGCAAAAATATTTGTTATCCATCCAATTAAGGCTCCAACAACCGTTAATAAAAGAACGGTAAAAAAATGATTCATGATGAAAACCTCCTCTGTATATCGAGTCATCTAATTTTTATTTTGTTTGATGAAATCTTGGATTTAAGACTTACTTTGCTAGAAGAATAAAAATAAGTTTATCAAACTTCATTTGAGATGTAAATGATAAAGTGTGACATTTATCGATAACTAAAGACAGGTATAGCTTGCATTTAATGGAAGATTTCTTCTATAATGAGTGCAGATCATTAGAAACCAAAGATGTTTAGTTTTAAGTAAAGAAAGGGAAATTATACGTATGAAAAAATATGAATCATTTTTAGTTGGAGTTTGCGTAGGAGGAGTCATGGGAGCTTTCATCACAAAAAAATGGATGGACTCAAAGTCAAGCGTCAATGTTAAACATCAGGATGTCACACCGCAAAAAGAGGAAATTGATTTAGACGAGTTAACTGATGAACTTGAACGTCTATCACAGCGTGTAGATGCTTTACAATAGGAAAATGAGTAAATTTTATAGAATGTGTCAAATAGGGTTGAAACCTTTAATTTACAAGGTTATAATTACAAACAATACTAGTATTTAGTAAATAAAGGGAGTTATATGATATGCAGCTAAATGATTGGTTAATGCTAACCTCGATTGCCTGTGTCATTGTTGCAACGATTAGCGCTGTTTATCTCTTATCTCGACTTCGTCAAGCCATTAATACTCAAACGGAACAAATTAAAACATGTAATCAAAAGATGAAAGAAGTACCGTCAGAGTTGAAGCGAGAAATGAATACAACGGTTCAGGAGTTTAAACAAAAAATTAAAATGGGATGGAAGATTGTTGCTTTCATTCGAAGAAGACGTCAAAAAAGAAAACTTAAAAGATTACAGAAACAGGGGATGAGAGGATGAAAAAACGTTATATTTTTGGATTAGGTGCCTTAGTAGGTGGAGTCGCAGCTTTATTATTAACGCCTAAATCAGGAAAAGAGATGCAAGCTCAGTTACTTCAAAATGTTGAAGATTTACAACAAAAAGTAAAAGAGTTTGATCAAGATGCCTTTAAAGAAAAATGTAAAGAACAACTTGAAGAGATTAAAGCATCAATCAATGAATTTGACTGGAGCCATAGCGTGCAACAACTTGAGGAAAAAGTATCTCAATTAACAGGACGTTTACAAGAATTAAAAACGGTGATAGAAGATCATCAAGTTGAAGAAATGCCTTCTCTTCGTTTGCATGATGAATTAGAGGACATTGAAATGTTAGAGACGTTACAAACACTAGAAGATTTAGAAGAAGTTGAAGCTTCAGAAAAATAATTAAAAAACACATGCACGAGAGCGTGCATGTGTTTTTTAATTGCTAATGATCGCTACGATATACCCTATTGATAGGGTCACAAAATTCCAAATGAGAATTCCACCTGTTGAATAGATGGCATATTTTGTCAACGGAATTTTGAAGATACCAGACATTAATGAAATGAATGTTCGAACCGTTGGCACAACTCGGCCAATCAAACACATCAGAGGACCGAATCGGTGACTAAGCTCAGTGGCTTTATCTAGACTTTTTTGAGTAGAAGGAAATTTTTGATAGAAAAAATCGTAAAGTGCTCCTCCAAATTTATAAGAAACCGCATAATAAGCCAGACAGGCTAAAATAGCTGCTAAGACACTGATTAGATAAATGAAGAAAAAGCTATATGAGCTCGTGTAAATAGAAAATCCGATGGCAGGCATAATGACGATGGCAGGGATCCCCGTTAAATTTAATCCTTCTAAAAAAATAAGCAAAAAGATTAAATAAGGGCCGAATAAATCGAGTTTTTCTAAAATTTCAGTGGTAAACATTTGATTCTCCTCAATAATAAAGATATGGGTTGATTATAACATATTTCCTATTATTTATCACTTAAAGAATAGAAATCCAACAAGTCACCATATTAAAAGAGCGTATCTTCATTGACAAATAAGTTAAAAAACTATAATATATTCCTGATTGGGAATATTCTGATATGGGAATATAAAGGAGATTAAGCCATGTATGTTGAAATATTAAAGGCGTTAGCAGATGAAAAAAGGTTGCAGATTATGTGTCTGTTATTTCATGGTGCGCGCTGTGTTTGTGAAATTGAACCCGCTTTAAAATGTTCTCAATCTTCAACCTCGAAACATTTAATTAAATTAAAACAAGCAGGGTTAATTGAAAGTCAAAAAAAAGGACAGTGGGTGCACTACTATATCCCAGAGAGTGTGTTTTCCAAGTATCCTTTTTTAAAATCACTAATTGAAGAAGTCGAACAGTTGAGGAGTAGATAAAAATGAAAAAAGTAGCTTTTGTATGTGTTCATAATTCATGTCGGTCACAAATGGCTGAAGCCTTTGGACGTGTGATGGGATTAAATGTCTTTGAATCTTATTCAGCAGGAACAGAACAGCGTGACGTGATCAATCAAGATGCCGTGAAAATCATGAAAGAAATTGGCATAGATATGGAATTGAATCAAAGACCAAAATTATTAAGTGATATCCCACAAGTTGATATTGTCATTACGATGGGATGCAATGTGTCTTGTCCAAATTTACCTTGTACTCATCGAGAAGATTGGGGAATTGAGGACCCGACAGGAGAATCTGAGGAGGTCTTTCGTCAAACCCGTGATGTTATTTTTCAAAAAATGGAGCACTTAGTAAATCGTTTAAAACATAACGAAATTTAATGAGGAGGCCAAACGGTGAAAAAAGTGGATTTAACGGAAGGGAAAGTATTGACCGTCCTATTAGCGTTGGCATTGCCCATTATGGGAAGTTCTGTTTTGCAATTGACGTATAGTTTAGTGGACATGTTACTAGTGGGGCGTTTAGGAAGCGATGCGGTGGCTAGTATTGGGACATCTAGTTTTTTAATTGGAATTGGAACGGCTATTAATACTTGCGTGGTCATCGGAACAGGAATTAAAGTTTCACATGCCCTTGGAAAAAAGGATGAACAAGAACAACAGGATTATATAAATGCTGGTTTTCGGTTAAACTTCTTAATAGGGATTATTTTTGCCATGATTTTGATTTTTACTGGAAAAGCTTTTATTTCATTTTTGGATGTTGAGAATGCTTATGTAGAAGTTGAGGGATACAAGTACTTACTTGTCAGTGCCCCAATGGTGTTCTTTTCTTTCTTTAATTTTTGGTATACGCGTCTTTATAATAGCTTTGGGCAAAATAAGGCAGCGTTGAAGATTAGCGCTTTAGGTGTGCTTCTCAATATTGTTTTAGATCCGATTTTTATCTATACACTGAAATTAGGCGTAATGGGTGCTGGATTAGCAACCTTAATTGCGAATGCCTTCATGAGTGGTTTGTTTTTTAAACAATCTCGTACGTTAATCAAACTAGATTACAAATTGAAAATAAAGCAATCGGTTTATTGGGATATTATTTCATTAGGTCTACCAATGTCAACTCAACGTATCTTATTTACGCTTGTAAGTATAGTCTTGGCGAAAATGATTGCAGTTTTTGGAACAAATGCCATTGCCGCACAAAAAATAGGCTTACAAATTGAGTCTATCACCTATATGGTCATTAGTGGATTAAATGGAGCTATTGCAAGTTTTGTCGGTCAAAATTATGGGGCAAAAGCTTATGAACGTATTCAATCGGGGATGAAGGTAGCCATGTGTTTGGGTGTCGGATATTCCTTATTAACGACGATGGTATTTCTATTCATTCCTGATAGTCTAGCCTCATTATTTGTCAGTGAACAGCAAACCATTCAAATGACAGCTGATTATTTAAAATTAGTTGGATTAACACAACTTTTTATGGCGGTTGAAATTATTTGTAATGGTGCATTTGTTGGAATGGGATTACCTAAAATTCCCGCTATGATTGGGATTAGTTTTACATTATTAAGAATTCCGATGGCTTATTTTTTCATACAGTGGATTGGAGTTAATGGAATTTGGATGAGTATTAGTTTGAGCATGTTATTTAAAGGAATTGTTGCATTTAGGATTTATTGTAAAAAAGAAAAGGAAGGTAATTGGTATGTTAATGCAGCTAAAGTCACTCCTTAATTCTCGGGAGTTAATGGAAGGAAAATTTGGAATAGAACGTGAATGTTTACGTGTAAATCCAGATGGATCGTTGGCCCTTAGCCCACATCCAACTGCCTTTGGGGAAAAGCAATTTAATCCCTACATTACAACAGACTTTTCAGAAAGCCAAATTGAAATGATTACACCAACATTTAAAACATTAGAAGAGGCTCATCAGTTTTTAAGTATGCTTTATGATATTGTGAGTGTTGAGGTTGGAGACGAATTATTATGGCCTCAATCAATGCCATGTTTTATTAAACCAAATCAAGAAATTCCGATTGCGATGTTTAGCGATAGTGAAGAAGGTCAAAAGTTAATGACTTATCGCGAATCTCTCCTAAAAAAATATGGTGGTAAACGCCAACTTATCTCGGGATTACATTATAACTTTTCTTTTAGTGAATCACTATTGGTGAAGTTGTTTGGCGCACAACATGATTATTCGGATTTTCGCTTGTTTAAAGATGCAATCTATTTAAAAGTAGTTCGAAATTATATTAGATATCGTTGGTTATTAATATATTTATTAGGGGCATCACCCATTGTTGATGAGAGTTATTGTAGTGAATGTAGTGTTTCATCCAATGAAGTGGCTCCAAAAAGTTTTTCTCGATCAGGGGCGATTTCGTTTCGAAATAGCTTATGTGGGTATCAAAATAAAAAACCAATTTACGTTGATTATACCTCTGCTAAGACGTATGTCAACTCATTAAAGGCTTATATTGAAGCGGGTGAAATTTCAAGTTTTAAAGAATTTTATAGTCCGATACGTCTAAAAGCAATCCGACCGAATCAATTACTAGAGTCACTTATTGAAGATGGGATTGAGTATTTAGAAATTCGCTCAATTGATTTAAATCCATTTGCAAAAGAAGGGATTACGTTAAATGATTTACATTTTATTCAGTTATTTGTGCTCTTCTTATTAGATGAAGAAGAGTCAAATGATCCTAATTGGCAAGAAGAAGCTAATGAAAATGAAAGAAGAGTCGCTGTTTCAGGTTTAGACGAGAAGTTAATGTTACTTTATAATGGAAATGAAGAGAGCCTAAAAACGTTAGCGACGCGTATCCTTAAGAAAATAAGTCTAATCAACGACACGTATGATTTAAATCAAACGTCGATTTTAAATCGAAAACAAGACGAAATCAAAAATCCTAATTTAACCTTATCTGCGAAGATGATGAAAATGGTTCAGGAGACAGATTATTTAAGCGCAAATTTAGAATTAGCCAGAACGTATAAACAAGAAGCGAGTGACGCACCATTTCAATTGCCTGGTTTTGAAGATTTAGAGTTATCGACTCAAATTTTGATGAAAGAGGCTATTAAACGAGGCGTAAAATTTGAAGTGTTAGATCGAGCGGAAAATTTTATTAAATTATCTAATGGGGAGCACTGTGAGTTCGTCAAACAAGCAACGAAAACGTCCTTAGATAGTTATATTACGATTTTAGCCATGGAAAATAAACAGGTAACAAAAGAAATTTTAAGAGATCATCATCTGAATGTTCCAACGGGTGCATTGTACGAAAGCATAGAAAAAGCCCAGTCAGATTATAAATGTTATCAAAATCGAGCTATTGTCATTAAACCCAAATCGACCAATTTTGGAATTGGAATCAGTATTTTTGAAGAGGGAGTCAGTGAATTAGAGTATTATAGAGCTTTAAAAGAAGCTTTTTCACATGATAAAGAAGTCATCGTTGAGGAGTTCGTTTCAGGGAAAGAATATCGATTTTTGGTGATTGAAAATGAGGTGATTGGAATTTTACATCGAGTTCCAGCCAATGTAATTGGAGATGGGGTTCATTCAATTACCGAGTTGATTGAGTTGAAAAATAAAAATCCACTTCGAGGGTATAAGTATCGACGTCCCCTTGAAAAAATTCAATTAGATGAAATTGCTATTCGTTTTTTATACGAACAAGGATACACACCAGATACGATCTTACCGATGAATGTGCAAGTCTTTTTACGAGAAAATTCGAATATCTCCACGGGTGGCGATAGTATTGATATGACTGATGATATTCATGATTATTTTAAAAAGATCGCCTGTGAAGCAACGAAGGCAATCGGTGCTAAAATTTGTGGGGTTGATATGATGATTGAAGATTTTCAAAATCCTGCCTCAGCTTACTCAATTATTGAATTGAATTTTAATCCAGCGATTCACATTCACACGTATCCATTTATTGGTCAAAAACGTGAAGCGGCTTTGGCAATATTAAAAGCTCTTTCGTTAGTTCAATAAAAAAAAAACAGATTGAATTCAATCTGTTTTTTTATTGTGTCACTTCTTCGATTTCAGATAAGATTCCACTTAGTTCTAAAATAAGTTCATCTAACTCAACGTATTTAGTTGAAATCGCATCTTCTGTCGCTTTTTGTTGGCGTTTTGTCTTTTTAAATGCCTCAAGGTTAGAGTCATTTGATTGAATACTTTGGCTAAATTGGGTCATAAGGTCGTTTACCTTTGAAAGCTTCAAGCTAAGTTTTGTTTGAGTCATTCCTGATTTTAAAAATCTAGAAGCTGTTTCAATCCATCCCGAGGTTTCTTGAACCTGAAGTTCTTCATTTAATTGACTTAATGTATCGTTGAGTAAATGGTCATAGTCGGATTGGTTAGGATTTTCAACAAAAGTTGAAATCGCATGGATACAGTTCGTGATTGCGAGTAACGGAAGATCAATATTTTCTGTTTCAAGTGATTGAATTTCATTTTTAATGGTTTCAAGAGGCTCTAAATATGTTTTTTCAAGTGATTCAGTATAGGCACTACTTTCTTCAATTAAAATATTTTTTTGTATTTTTAAAATTTCCAATTCGTCTTGCGCATTTTCGACTTCTTGTCTCACTTCTTCTAAATGATCTTGCAAGATTTGTTGTTGTGAGGTAGCACCAGCTAGTGTTGGAATTGATTCATCAGGGATTAAAGGACTATAAGAAATCGGTTGACCAAAATCATCTAACTTAATGGTGAATAAAGCGCGATTATTCATGCGATTAGCAATGAGTGAGATGTCTTTTTCTTCTAGTAAGTGAAGAGTAGGAGAGGATATTAAAAGGGGAAGGCCCAAGGCGATGACACCAGACACTAATAATAGTTTAATTAATATTTGTTTAGGTTTCATAAAATCCTCCATGTCTAAGTCTAAATGATTTTCTTATATTATGGACGATTATAAAAATTTATAACAGAAAATATAAAAAATAGTAAAATTTAACGTTTTCAATATAGTTAACGACGAAAATCAAATTTAATGAAAGTTTAGAGTCTTAAGATGCTTCATACCAAGAAATAGGCATATCAGAGAGAAGGGTGCAGCTGTATCAATAGGAAGGTCATTTTTTAGTGAGAGACTAATTAACCTAATTTGTCTTTTATATGTTGAATTGGAAAATATTGAAAGGGTGTCGAATATTGAAGAAAAAACAATTATTTTCTATAATAAAAAAGTCTACTTTGGAATGTAAGTAGAAAAGAGGTAAAAAAATGAGTCAACACACAAAGAAGAAGGTTAAAGCAGTTAGTTTAGAAACCTTTGTGTTTTTAGCTATTCTTCTATTTGGCTTTGGTTATATTGCAAGTCAAATGGGAGTCGGAATTATGTTTGAAGTCATCATGAATACGGCCCATGATTTATTGTTAAATACGGTCTTTTTCATTATGGCATTAGCCGTATTGGCAGGTGCTTTAAGTGCTTTATTATCAGAGTTTGGTGTTATTGCCTTGATCAATAAATTATTATCTGTTTTTATTAAACCATTGTATGGATTACCAGGTGCTAGTATTATTGGGGCAATTGCCACGTATTTGTCAGATAATCCTGCCATTATCTCCTTTGCAAAAGATAAGGAATTTCAAAAGTATTTCAAAGATTATCAAATTCCCGCATTGTGTAATTTAGGAACTGCTTTTGGAATGGGGTTAATTGTGACAACCTTTATGATGTCACTTGGAACAGACTATATTTTGCCTGCTTTAATTGGAAATTTAGGAGCAATCGTTGGAAGTATTGTGAGTGTTCGATTAATGATTCACTTTACCAAAAAATATTATCATCATAACTCTTCAACATTAGAGACCATTCCTCAAAGTCAAGATTTAACACAGTATCGTGAAATTCGTGATGGAAATTTATTTCAACGTGTCTTAGATGCCATGTTAGAAGGAGGAAAAGCAGGTGTTGAAATGGGAATGTCTATTATTCCAGGCGTTTTAATTATCTGTACACTTGTGATGCTTTTAACGTTTGGTCCATCTATCGATCCGGTAACGGGGGCATCAGTTTATACAGGCGCAGCTTATGAAGGGGTTGCTTTATTACCTGCACTGGGTGAAAAATTGATGTTTATTCTAAATCCGATTTTTGGATTTACAGACTCACAGGCTATTGCCTTTCCAATTACATCTCTTGGAGCTGTAGGAGCTGCAATGTCACTCGTTCCACGATTTATTCAAGAACAAGTCATTACACCAAATGATATTGCTGTTTTTACAGCAATGGGGATGTGCTGGAGTGGTTACCTAAGTACACATGTTGGAATGATGGATGCTTTGGGTGTTCGAAAATTAAGTAGTAAAGCCATCTTATCTCATACTATTGGAGGGATTTGTGCCGGGATGGTAGCGCATTTTATCTATTTACTAGTCGTTTAAATATCCTAGAAGAGTGAAACCTATCTCAAATTTTGAGATAGGTTTTTTATTTGAAAAGATAATTCAAAAAAATAGAACAGTGGTATAATAAAAATAGAAATTAAGCTTAAAATAAAAATTAATTAGGATTAGAAACAGGTAGAGAATAGTCGGAGGTGTAGTCTGTTGAAAGTGATGACATTTAATTTACGTTCTGATTCTATTTTTGATGGGAAAAATAGATGGCATAAACGTAATCACATTGTATTTGATGTAATAAAAAAGTATAACTGCGATATCATTGGTTTGCAAGAAGTGACCAATAAAATGTATAAAGATATAGAAGAACAATTAAGTGATTATTATATCATTGGACAGCCACGATGCAAACGTTTCTTTGTGGAGCATAATAACATATTAATATCAAAACGACATGAAATTTTAGAAGAAGAGACCTTTTGGTTATCGAATCAACCTAAAAAAGTAGGGAGCTCGATTTGGTATTCAGTGTTTCCACGAATTTGTACAACAGCCAAAGTTAGACTAGATAGTGGGGAGTTGGTTCGCATTTACAACACGCATTTAGATGTTTATTTATCTCCCGCCCGCGGATATGGATTAAAAAAAATTAGTGAATACATCGAAAGACAGCAAGAGATAGATCAAATTCCAGTAGTTTTAATGGGGGATTTTAATGCAACCCCCAATCATCGTATCATTAAGACTTTTACTGAAGGTGAATTGAGTCATAAACGATTTGTTGCTGTTCAAGAGTATGATAAGTCGATTTATAATAAACCAACGATGGGGCGATTTAAAGATTCTGAAAAAGGGATGCATTTAGATTATATTTTCGTGTCAGAGGAATGTGCTGTATTACATGCTGAAATTATTAAGGATAATGTCAATGGACAATATCCATCAGATCATTATCCATTATTAGCTCATGTTCATGTTACACTTTCTTGAAAAAAATTTTTTCGACATAAAAAAGACACAAATCGACATTAAAAATATGTGATAATGAATATGTCTTGAAAAATAAGACACTACCCTAATTTAATTGTTATGAAGTTCCCCCAAAATACTTCATAACA